>NZ_JBSFDA010000158.1:0-23882 GCF_053593675.1 Streptomyces sp. NPDC002156
GGGCTGGGTAGTCAGCCCGTCCGGCGTTTGAGGACAAGGCCCGTTCAGGGCCGGAGCGGGGGTCTGGGGGCGCAGCCCCCAGAAGGATGGGACGGGTAGGGGCGGCGGGGGCGAGACAAAAGGGTTCGCCAGTAATTTGGCCGAGGTGAGATCCTGGATCGCGTATGTCTACGCATCCCGCCTCCGCCCCCGGCCCCGCCGCTTCCGCCCTCGGTGATCTCGCCCCCCGCCTGACCGAGCTGTCCCTGCGCGACGCGCACCGGCTCGGGCGCAGGCTCGAAGGTGCGCGCAAGATCCGTAAGCCGGAAGCCCGTGCCGCCGTCGTCGCCGAGATCGAGGCGGAGGTCGCCAAGGGCGAGTTGCGCATGGCCGAGCGGCGCAGCCGTGTGCCCTCCGTCAGCTATCCCGAGCAACTGCCCGTCAGCCAGAAGAAGGACGTCATCGCGGACGCCATCCGCGATCACCAGGTCGTCATCGTGGCCGGTGAGACCGGCTCCGGCAAGACCACCCAGATTCCGAAGATCTGCGTCGAGCTGGGGCGTGGCGTGCGCGGCATGATCGGGCACACCCAGCCCCGTCGTATCGCCGCCCGTACCGTCGCCGAGCGCGTCGCCGACGAGCTGGACACGCCTCTCGGTGAAGCCGTTGGCTGGAAAGTGCGGTTCACCGACCAGGTGAACCCGGACGCCACCTTCATCAAGCTGATGACCGACGGCATCCTGCTCGCCGAGATCCAGACCGACCGCGAGCTGCGCGCCTACGACACGATCATCATCGACGAGGCCCACGAGCGGTCCCTCAACATCGACTTCCTGCTGGGGTATCTGGCCCAGCTGCTGCCCAAGCGGCCGGATCTGAAGGTCGTCATCACCTCCGCCACCATCGATCCCGAGCGTTTCTCCCGGCACTTCGGGGATGCTCCGATCGTGGAGGTCTCCGGGCGGACCTATCCCGTCGAGGTCCGTTATCGGCCTCTCCTCGAAGAGGACTCCGACGATTCCGACCGCGACCAGATCACCGCTATCTGCGACGCCGTCGAGGAGCTTCAGGGCGAGGGCAAGGGCGACATCCTCGTCTTCCTCTCCGGCGAGCGCGAGATCCGCGACACCGCCGACGCGCTGACCAAGAAGAACTACCGGTTCACGGAAGTCCTCCCTCTCTACGCCCGGCTCTCCCACGCCGAGCAGCACCGCGTGTTCCAGCAACACACCGGGCGCAGGATCGTTCTGGCGACCAACGTCGCCGAGACCTCGCTCACCGTCCCGGGCATCAAGTACGTCATCGACCCGGGCTTCGCCCGTATCTCCCGCTACAGCCACCGCACCAAGGTCCAGCGGCTGCCCATCGAGGCGATCTCCCAGGCCAGCGCCAACCAGCGCAAGGGCCGCTGCGGACGGACCAGCGACGGCATCTGTATCCGGCTGTACTCCGAGGACGACTTCCTCACCCGCCCGGAGTTCACGGACGCCGAGATCCTCCGTACGAACCTCGCCTCCGTCATTCTCCAGATGACCGCGGCCGGTCTCGGCGAGATCGAGAAGTTCCCCTTCATCGACCCGCCGGACCACCGCAACATCCGCGACGGCGTCCAGCTGCTCCAGGAGCTCAACGCCCTCGACCCGGCCCAGAAGGACCCGAGGAAACGCCTCACGGACACCGGGCGCAAGCTCGCGCAGCTCCCCGTCGACCCCCGGCTGGCCCGGATGGTCCTGGAGGCCGACAAGAACGGCTGTGTGCGCGAGGTCATGGTGATCGCCGCCGCGCTCTCCATCCAGGACCCGCGCGAACGCCCCGCCGAGAAGCAGACGCAGGCCGACCAGCAGCACGCCCGCTTCCGCGACGAGACCTCCGACTTCCTCGCGTTCCTCAATCTCTGGCGGTACGTCCGTGAGCAGCAGGCGGAGCGCGGCTCGTCTTCGTTCCGGCGGATGTGCAAGCAGGAGTACCTGAACTTCCTGCGTATCCGCGAGTGGCAGGACATCTACAGCCAACTCCGTACCGTGGCCCGCCAGATGGGCATCCACCTCAACGAGGACGACGCCCCCGAGCAGAGCGTCCACGTCTCCCTCCTGGCCGGCCTCCTCTCCCACATCGGGATGAAGGACGTACCGACGAAGGCCGCGACGGCGGGCAGCTCCACGACCACCGGCGACAGCCCCCGCACCGCCTCCGGCAAGAACGAGTACGTCGGTGCCCGCAACGCCAAGTTCGCGATCTTCCCCGGATCCGCCCTGTTCAAGAAGCCCCCGCGCTTCGTGATGTCGGCGGAACTCGTGGAGACCTCGCGGCTGTGGGCCCGCGTCAACGCGCGCATCGAACCCGAGTGGGTCGAGCCCCTCGCCGAGCACCTCCTCAAGCGCACGTACAGCGAGCCGCACTGGGAGAAGGACCAGGCGGCGGTGATGGCGTACGAGAAGGTGACGCTGTACGGCGTACCGATCGTCGCGCAGCGGAAGGTGAACTACGGGCGGATCGACGCCGAGGTCTCCCGCGAGCTGTTCATCCGGAACGCGCTGGTCGAGGGCGACTGGCGGACGCACCACAAGTTCTTCGCGGACAACCGCCGACTCCTCACCGAGGTCGAGGAGTTGGAGCACCGGGCCCGGCGCCGCGACATCCTCGTGGATGACGAGACCCTCTTCGACTTCTACGACCAACGAGTTCCCGAACACGTCGTCTCCGGCGCCCACTTCGACTCCTGGTGGAAGCACAAGCGGCACGAGGAGCCCGAACTCCTCGACTTCGAGCGGGCGATGCTCATCAACGAGCGCGCCGGTGACGTCAGCAAGGACGACTATCCGGACACCTGGCACCAGGGGCAGTTGAAGTTCCGGGTGACGTATCAGTTCGAGCCAGGTGCGGACGCGGACGGCGTGACCGTCCACATCCCGCTCCAGGTGCTGAACCAGGTGACGGACGAGGGCTTCGACTGGCAGATCCCAGGGCTGAGGGAGGAACTGGTCACGGAGCTGATCCGCTCCCTCCCCAAGCCGATCCGCCGCCACTACGTCCCGGCCCCCAACTTCGCCAAGCGCTTCCTGGACACCGCGACACCCCTCCAGGAGCCGCTGACCACCACCATGGCCCGCGAGTTGAGGCTCATGGTCGGAGTCCCCTTCTCCGCTGACGACTTCGACCAGGACCGGGTCCCCGACCATCTCCGCGTCACCTTCCGGATCGTCGACGAGCGGCGTCGCAAGCTGGCCGAGGACAAGGACCTTGAGGTGCTGCGTCTCCGGCTCAAGCCGAAGGCACGCCAGGCCATCTCCCAAGCCGCGGCGGCCACGGCAGAGCGCGCGGGCGGCGAGTCCCTGGAACGCACGGGCCTGACCGACTGGTCGATCGGGACCCTCACGCCCCTCTTCGAGACGCGCCGGGCCGGCCAGCCCGTGAAGGCGTACCCGGCGCTGGTCGACAACGGCGACACCGTCTCCGTACGCCTCTTCGACACCGAGGCGGAGCAGCAGCAGGCGATGTGGAAGGGCAGCCGGCGGCTCATTCTGCGCAACATCCCGGTCAACCCTGCGAAGTTCGCTTCCGAGAAGTTGACCAACGCTCAGAAGCTCGCGCTGTCGGCCAATCCGCACGGTTCGATCCAGGCCCTCTTCGACGACTGCGCGATGGCCGCGGCCGACAAGCTGATCGCCGATTTCGGGGGCCCAGCGTGGGACGAGGAGTCGCACCGGAAGCTGTACGACAAGGTCCGCGCGGAGATCGTCGACACGACGGTCCGTGCGGTCGGCCAGGTGCAGCAGGTGCTGGCCGCCTGGCAGGCCTGTGAGCGCCGTCTGAAGGGCGTACGGAGCGCTGTGCTGCTCCCGAACCTGACGGACGTACGGAAGCAGCTGGACGCCCTCGTACGGCCCGGCTTCGTGACCGCCGCCGGTCTGCGCCGGCTGCCCGACCTGATGCGCTACCTCGTCGCCGTGGACCGGCGCCTGCAGCAGATGCCCACCAACGTCCAGCGGGACACCACCCGCATGGAGAAGGTGCACGAGATGCAGGACGAGTACGCGTGGCTGCTGGAACAGCTGCCGCAGGGGCGCCCGGTGCCCTCGGCGGTGACCGACATCCGCTGGATGATCGAGGAACTCCGCGTCAGCTACTTCGCCCACGCGCTGGGCACGGCGTACCCGGTGTCGGACAAGCGGATCGTGAAGGCGATCGACGCCCAGGCGCCGTAACGCCCCCGGCACGCTGGGTGAGTTCGACCCTGGGCTCACCCTCCTGTACAGTCTCTTTTCGCAGCACAGCGCAACATCAAGTGCCGCGAAACCTGGTCCTGTGGAGCAGTTTGGAGTGCTCGCCACCCTGTCAAGGTGGAGGCCGCGGGTTCAAATCCCGTCAGGACCGCAGTGAAGAACGAGGCCCGCATCCGGCAACGGACGCGGGCCTTTCGCATGCCGCGACCCCGCCTTCGGCGCGTGCGTCGCGTTGTCGCCGTATTGACGGCACCGTCTCCCCCCGGTACCCAGAGAGCAGGGCCCTCGTTGCCCTGTCCCCCTTCTGGAGGTGGCGTATGGCGGCGTCCACGCGGCGGCATGAGACGCGTGCTCTGCTTCGGGCACATCTGTCGGCCGCCAGCGGGTACCGCCATCTCACGCGGCACTGTCCGATCTGCCACCGGTTACTGAGGCTCGCCCTGGAGCACTCGGACACGGAGACGAGCACCGAGGCGGACGAGGCACCCGGTGCCAACAGCACGCCCCACTAGCACTCTTGCCACTCCGTCAACAAGGCGCAGGGCATGTGACGGGTGTCACCGCATGAGTTTTCAAAAGGTGGGTTCTTACCCACCTCCTACAACCGGTCAATTTAATATGTGCAATTGCACCAGCCTCCTCAGACTCCAACAAGCCCGCTCACAGCACCACGTGCCACCCCGTGCCACCACCCACGAAGGGCACAAAAAAGATCGCGCTGGACTCGGCGGAGTCCAGCGCGATCTCTACGACGCACGCTTGAAGCCATGGAACTGACGGAACTGCCTTGAGCGTCAGGCCTGTTGGGGCAGACCCACGTCGTTGAAGCTGTTGGTGCTGTTGCTACTGCTGTTCTTGCTGGTGTTGCCGCCGGACGGCTCGGCCGATAGTTGGGGGACCTGCCGAAACGTCCGACTGTTCAGTTGGTCAGGCCTCGCTGCGCTGCTGCGGAATGCCCGCAAGCAGAGCGCGAACCTCGGCCTCGCGGTAACGGCGGTGTCCGCCGAGCGTGCGAATGGATGTGAGCTTGCCGGCCTTCGCCCACCGCGTGACCGTCTTGGGGTCGACGCGGAACATGGTGGCGACCTCAGCCGGGGTCAGCAGCGGCTCGGCATCAGGGGTGCGAGCGGTCATGAGCGGCCTCCTCGGGAGAACCGAACCTTCTCGGTTCATTCCTCTAAATTCTGCACCTTGACCCGCGTTGCCCGAAATGGCGGACGCGGGTCGAGTCGGTTATAGGACGAACGGCTTGTCCTCGGCACTACAACTACACCATCTGTCCAACCGCGTAGGCCAAACCGATGGAATTGCCCTCCCAGGTGTCCATCGGCGACGGAAGCCAATGGACCATGCCATAGCGGACAGTCACGCCACTGTGACGATCAGTCACACTGGCGATCAGGAGTCACGAGACCCCCCATAGCGTGCAATGCAGAGATTCCACCCAAAGATGGGCAGATAGAGCCTCCCCCGGACTCCTTGTCCTATTTTGGCACGAGGAGGGGCAAGGGACGCAAGCCACCTGTACGTGCGGTCCGTCACGCTTGACACAAACGCCCGGATCGGGACCTACGTCCCACGGCAGCCCCAAGAGCGTCCCACAAAAATGGAACTCACGTTCCAGGGAGTCCTTTTTTGACGAACCGTCAGTCCTGAGCGGGGACGACGGTCAGTTCGCCGACCGCCGGTCCCGCACCGCCCGCCACCGGTCCACGAGCCGCCCGTACGCCTCCCCGGCCGCCTCGCCGTCCCCGTCGCGCAGCGCCTCGATGCCTTCGGCCACGTCCGCCGCCGAGTGGTCCCCGGCCAGCTCACCGGCCGGCAGCACATGCACGAGCCCGCCGTAGTCCAGCTCGACCAGTGCCCGCGGATGGAACTCCTCCAGCCACCGCCCGACGTCCAGCAGCTCGTCGATCAGCGGCCCCTCGTCGAGGGTGTCCCGCAGGGTCCGCAGCCCCCGTGCCACGCGCCGCCGCGCCTGGACCATCGGCGTCCGGTAGCGCAGGACGGGCGGCGCCGCGCCCTCGTCGGCCCCCGAACCCCTGTCGTACTCGCGCTCCTCGTCGGAGACCAGCACGAACCAGTTCAGCGGCACCTCCCAGGTCGCCGTGCGGATCCATGGGCGGGCGTCCGGGTTGCGGGTCAGCCAGCGCTCGTAGTCCTGGGTGGCCTGATGGCGTACGAGAGGCGGCAGAACGGCGTCCAGGACCGGCGCGGGCAGTTCCCCGGCCAGCTCGCCCAGTGCCTGCCAGCCGCGCAGCCGGGTGCGCCAGGGGCAGACGCAGACCACCCCGTCGACCTCGGTCACGAACGCGTCGGCGCTCTCGTGCACCGGCACCGCGACCGGCGGTGTGGGCAGCAGGTCGGCCAGGGAACGGCGCAGTTCGTCCTGGTACGAGGGCCGGTCGGGCCGCCGGGCGTAGCGCGCCCAGTGGCCGCGCTCCGGCTCCGGAAAGGCCGCCAGCGGCTCGTAGACGCGCAAGTAGGACGCGTACGGAACGATCACCGAGGACACCTTGGGCACGCCTGCTCCCTCCCCCCTGGACAGCCAGGAAAACCCAGATAAACCGCAGAACCAGCACACAGCAGCACGGGAAAATTATGCAAACCCTCGTACGGTCCCACGTCACCCGTGGGTGATCCTTGGCACTGCGGGGACGGTTGGCGTACGGAGGCCGGGGAGGGGCTTTACTCTCATGCCCACGGAGGCCCGCCACCCGTACGGGCTCCAGCCCCAACCGCCGCTACTTACCCTGGAGTCACCACAGTGACCGACGTAACCGGCGCGCCTGCTGATGTACTGCACACCCTGTTCCACTCGGACCAGGGGGGTCATGAGCAAGTCGTGCTCTGCCAGGACCGGCCCTCCGGCCTCAAGGCCGTCATCGCCATCCACTCCACCGCCCTGGGCCCCGCGCTCGGCGGCACCCGCTTCTATCCGTACGCGACCGAGGCGGAGGCCGTCGCCGACGCGCTGAACCTCGCGCGCGGGATGTCGTACAAGAACGCCATGGCCGGTCTCGACCACGGCGGCGGCAAGGCCGTGATCATCGGCGACCCGGACACCATCAAGAGCGAGGAACTGCTTCTCGCGTACGGGCGGTTCGTGGCCTCGCTCGGCGGGCGGTACGTCACCGCGTGCGACGTCGGTACGTATGTGGCCGACATGGACGTGGTCGCGCGCGAGTGCCGCTGGACTACCGGGCGGTCCCCGGAGAACGGCGGCGCGGGTGATTCGTCCGTGCTGACCGCCTTCGGCGTGTATCAGGGCATGCGGGCCTCCGCCCAGCATCTGTGGGGCGATCCGTCGCTGCGCGCCAAGCGGATCGGCATCGCGGGCGTCGGCAAGGTCGGGCACCACCTCGTGGACCACCTGGTGGCGGAAGGCGCCGAGGTCTTCGTCACGGACGTGCGCGAGGAGGCCGTACGGCGGATCACCGAGCGGCATCGGAACGTACTGGCCGTCGCGGACACGGACGAGCTGATCCGCGTCGACGGGCTGTCCGTCTACGCGCCCTGCGCGCTCGGCGGAGCCCTGAACGACGACACCGTGCCCGTGCTGACCGCCGAGATCGTGTGCGGCGCCGCCAACAACCAGCTCTCGCACCCGGGCGTCGAGAAGGACCTAGCGGACCGCGGGATCCTCTACGCGCCCGACTACGTCGTGAACGCCGGTGGCGTGATCCAGGTGGCCGACGAACTGCACGGGTTCGACTTCGAGCGGTGCAAGGCGAAAGCGGCCCGGATCTACGACACCACGCTGGCCATATTCGCACGTGCGAAGACGGACGGGATTCCGCCGGCCGCGGCGGCCGACCGGATCGCCGAGCAGCGGATGGCGGAGGCCCGGCGGAACCGGTAGGTCCACGGAGCGCGGAGGTACCTGCCGGCGGGGTGTTGGAGAGAACTCTCACTCCCGTCGGCGGGTCGGCCGCGAAGAAGTGGTTAAAATCGCGGTTGACCAGCGGGGACAGGGCACCTCGCGGGTTCTGGGCATCGGCACGTGCTGCGGGCGACGTACCGTATGGGCGTGGGCTCAGGTACCGTGGAAGCCCTACGGACCGGTCTCTCTGCGGAGAGCCCGTTCCAGATCATGAACGCGTGTCAAGACTCTGGGGCCACCGAGCCCCGTATCCGAGGGGGTCGAGCCATGGGGCGCGGCCGGGCAAAGGCCAAGCAGACGAAGGTCGCCCGCCAGCTGAAGTACAGCAGCGGCGGGACTGACCTCTCGCGTCTGGCCAATGAGCTGGGCGCTTCGACTTCGAGCCAGCCGCCGAATGGCGAGCCGTTCGAGGACGACGACGAGGAAGAAGACGACCCGTACGCTCAGTACGCGGATCTGTACAACGACGACGATGAGGATGAGGACGACCAGTCCTCAGGCCCCTCGTCGCAACAACGTCGCGGTGCTTGACGTTTTACGTCTGCCTGCGGCGCGCTGAACATGTCGACACAGATCCTGTACCTGTAGGCATCAGCTGCACCTCTCCCGGTCCGGGGCGATTCGCCGGACCGGGTTTCGTGCGTTTTCGTTCCACTTGGGCTGGGCGCCTATTGGGTCGGGGGTGCTGTGGATTGGCGGCTTTCGGTGCGTTGTGGCTGGTCGCGCAGTTCCCCGCGCCCCTGGGGGCGGCGGCTGCGCCGGCCGCCCCCAGGCGTCATCTGCCTGCGTAGTCGGCTACCAGTTCTGCGCCTGTCTTGTGGTTGCCTCGGTCTGTGATTTCGCCTGCTACCCAGGCTTCTACGCCTCGGTCCGCCAGAGTGGTCAGGGCTGCGTCCGCCGACTCCTCGGGGACGATGGCGATCATGCCCACGCCCATGTTCAGGGTCTTTTCGAGTTCCAGGCGTTCTACCGCGCCTGTCTTGCCGACCAGGTCGAAGATCGGGGCCGGGGTCCAGGTGGAGCGGTCGACGATCGCGTGGAGGGTGTCCGGGATCACACGGGCCAGGTTGGCGGCCAGGCCGCCGCCGGTGATGTGGGAGTAGGCGTGGACGTCCGTGGTGCGGGTGAGGGCCAGGCAGTCCAGGGAGTAGATCTTGGTGGGGACCAGGAGTTCCTCGCCGAGGGTGTGGCCGAAGTCGTCGATGTGCGCGTCCAGGGACAGGCCCGCCTGGTTCAGGAGGACATGCCGGACGAGTGAGTACCCGTTCGAGTGAAGCCCCGAGGCCGCCATGGCGATGACCGCGTCACCCGTACGGATACGATCCGCGCCCAGCAGCCGGTCGGCCTCCACGACGCCCGTACCGGCGCCGGCGACGTCGAAGTCGTCCGGACCGAGCAGGCCCGGGTGTTCGGCCGTCTCGCCGCCGACCAGAGCGCATCCGGCCAGTACGCAGCCCTCGGCGATGCCCTTGACGATCGCGGCGACGCGCTCGGGGTGCACCTTGCCGACGCAGATGTAGTCCGTCATGAACAGCGGTTCGGCGCCGCACACCACGATGTCGTCCATCACCATGGCGACCAGGTCGTGGCCGATGGTGTCGTACACGCCGAGCTGGCGGGCGATGTCGACCTTCGTGCCGACGCCGTCGGTCGCGGAGGCGAGCAGCGGGCGCTCGTAGCGCTTGAGGGCGGAGGCGTCGAAGAGGCCGGCGAAACCGCCGAGGCCGCCGAGGACCTCGGGGCGCTGCGTCTTCTTCACCCACTCCTTCATCAGCTCGACGGCGCGGTCGCCCGCCTCGATGTCGACGCCGGCGGCTGCGTAGCTGGCACCAGCGGTCCCAGGGGTCTCAGGCATGACTTGTGAGAACTTTCGTGTCGTACTGCTCGTAGTGCAGGTTTATGGCTGCTTACGGGCTTACGGGCGACGGATCGCGTCGGCCGCGGCCGTGGCGGCGGGCCCTGCGGCCAGCTCGGTCTCCAGGAGCTGCTTGCCGAGCAGTTCGGGGTCCGGGAGGTCCATCGGGTACTCGCCGTCGAAGCAGGCGCGGCACAGGTTCGGCTTGGCGATGGTGGTCGCCTCGATCATGCCGTCGAGGGAGATGTACGAGAGGGAGTCGGCGCCCAGCGAGGTGCCGATCTCGTCGATGGTCATGCCGTTGGCGATCAGCTCGGCGCGGGTCGCGAAGTCGATGCCGAAGAAGCAGGGCCACTTGACGGGCGGGGACGAGATCCGGATGTGGACCTCGGCCGCCCCGGCCTCCCGGAGCATGCGAACCAGCGCGCGCTGGGTGTTGCCGCGCACGATCGAGTCGTCGACGACGACCAGGCGCTTGCCCTTGATGACTTCCTTCAGCGGGTTCAGCTTCAGCCGGATACCGAGCTGCCGGATCGTCTGGGAGGGCTGGATGAACGTACGTCCGACATAGGCGTTCTTGACGAGGCCGGCGCCGAAGGGGATTCCGGAGGCCTCCGCGTAGCCGATGGCGGCCGGGGTGCCGGATTCCGGGGTCGCTATCACCAGGTCGGCCTCGACAGGGGCTTCCTTGGCGAGTTTCCGACCCATCTCGACGCGGGAGAGGTACACGTTCCGGCCGGCGATGTCGGTGTCCGGGCGGGCGAGATAGACGTACTCGAAGACACAGCCCTTGGGCTTCGCTTCCGCGAATCGGGAGGTTCGCAGGCCGTTCTCGTCGATGGCGACGAACTCGCCCGGCTCGATCTCGCGCACATAGGCGGCGCCGCAGATGTCGAGGGCGGCGGACTCGGAGGCGACGACCCAGCCGCGCTCGAGGCGGCCGAGGACCAGCGGGCGGATGCCCTGCGGGTCACGGGCGGCATAGAGCGTGTTCTCGTCCATGAAGACGAGCGAGAAGGCGCCCTTGACCTGCGGGAGTATCCGCGCGGAGGCCTCTTCGATGGTGAGGGGCTTGCCGTCGTCGTCGTTCTGGGCGGCCAGGAGGGCCGTCAACAGATCGGTGTCGTTGGTCGCCGCGACGCGCGGAGTGCGGCCGTCGTGCTGCTTGGGCAGGTCGGCGACCATCTCGGCGAGCTGCGCCGTGTTGACGAGGTTGCCGTTGTGGCCGAGGGCGATGGAGCCGTGGCCGGTCGCGCGGAAGGTGGGCTGGGCGTTCTCCCAGGTGGAGGCGCCGGTGGTCGAGTAGCGGGCGTGACCGACCGCGATATGCCCCTGGAGGGCGCCGAGAGAGGTCTCGTCGAAGACCTGGGAGACGAGGCCCATGTCCTTGAAGACAAGGATCTTGGAGCCGTTGCTGACCGCGATTCCCGCGGATTCCTGGCCTCGATGCTGTAGGGCGTAGAGCCCGAAGTAAGTGAGCTTGGCGACCTCTTCGCCGGGGGCCCAGACCCCGAAGACGCCGCAAGCGTCCTGGGGGCCTTTCTCGCCGGGGAGCAGATCATGACTGAGTCGACCGTCACCACGTGGCACGCCACCGAGTGTAGGCGAGATCGACCACTGGTCCGAATTAGGGAATGCGACTGTGACACAGGGGCGCTGCGCGGCCGTGGACTGCGGTAAGGGCTCAATCGGCGGCCGTCGCGCTGACCGTGGCGCCGTCTGCGCTGGTCAGCGTCATGCTCCGGTGATCGATCTTGTATGTCGCCTTGCCGTCGAAGAGACCCAGCAGTGTCTTCTCGGCCTCCATGAGTGAGCCGTCGCACATCCTTCGGGTGGTCGACGGGCTGCCGAAAGTGATAGTGCCGTCGCTGACCGTCGCATCGGCAGAAACGTTGTTGCACCCAGCCTTGCCGCTGACGGTCCCCTTCTTCTGGTCGAGGACGAGGTAGGCGTCGGCGCCGGAGGGGAGGGGGGAGACGGCCGCGCTGTCGCTGTCGCCTGTGCCGTCGCTGGTGGCACCGAGTGTCGTGATCGTCCACTTGGTGCCGTAGAGGGCGGCGGCCTTCTCCTCGGTGAGGTGGATGGTGTCGCCGGTCTTGGTGGTGAGGGTGAGCTGCTGGGCGTTCTTGGCGCTTTCGGTGCCCTTGGCGGTGAGGGTGCCGTCCTTGAGGGCCTTGGTGAGGGTGTTCTCGAAGCCCATCGAGGCGCAGGCCATGTCGGTCGACAGGAACTGTCCGAGGGCGATCTCGTCGCCGTCGACGGTGGCCTCGGCACCGAAGCCGTTGCAGCCGAGGTTGCCGCTGACCTCGCCGTTCTTGGCGATCTTCAGCCAGGCGCTGGCCGGTGCGTCGCTCTTCTTCCCGTCGACGGTGAGGTCGTCGACGGTCCAGTGGACGCCGGTGACGTCCGCGGTCCCGGACCCCGTCCCGACGGTCTGGCTGCCGCCGCTGTCCTTCTCGCTGCCACAGGCCGCGGCGAGGGGCAGCACGGTGAGGGTCAGGAGGCCGAGGCTGAGGCTCGTCAGTCGCTGCGTTTTCATGCCGGTGGGACGGAAGGGGCGGGTGGGCGGTTCCCGTCCGGCTGTCTCTTGTGCGTTCGGCGCAATGTCGTCGTACGGGGGCCGCCGTCAGGACATGAGGGGGAGCAGGTCTCCGAGGTCGGCGCGTTCGCCGCTCGCGTTGACCTGGGCCTTGTCGAGGGCGTCGGTCCAGGTGACCCGGCCGGTGGCCAGGCGGATCCAGGTCAGCGGGTCGGTCTCGACGACGTTGGGCGGGGTGCCACGGGTGTGCCTCGGACCCTCGACGCACTGCACCACGGCGTACGGCGGGATCCGGACCTCCGTGGAGCCGCCGGGGGCCTTGGCGGCGAGGGTGTCGGCGAGGAGGCGGGTACAGGTGGCGAGGGCCTGGCGGTCGTACGGGATGTCGAGGCCCGGGACTGCGTCGTTCAGGTCGTCGGTGTGGACGACGAGTTCGACGGTACGGGTGACCAGGAAGTCGACGAGGGTGACGGAGCCGATCCGGACCGCGAGGACGCGGGTGTCTGCGACGCCTGTGAGGTGTTCGGTGAGGCGTTCCTCGGTGTGGGTGAGGAGGGTGTTGAGGTCGGGGGTGCGCTCGGCGAGGTCATGACTGTCCTCCGCGATGGCATCGGCGAAGGACGCGGTGGCGAACGGGTAGTCGAGGACGCCGATGTCGGCCTTCGCCGGCTCGTCCCGGTCGAGGGCCAGGCTGATGCTGCCGGCGGCCATCGAGATGTGGGCGACCAGATCACGGACGGTCCAGTCGCCCAGGCGGGTGGGGAGGGCCAGTTGGGCGGGGGTGAGGGTGAGGGCGGCGGTGCGGATGTTGGCGTACTGGGTGAGGACTGCGGTGCGGGTTTTGGTGGGGTCGTAGGTGCGGGGCTTTGGTTTTCTGGCTGGGGGCATCGGGGGGTCAGCTCCGGAGGTGGGTCAGGAGGGCTGCGAAGGCTTTTGGGGGGAGGAGGAGGGTGGGGCCGCCTTGAGGGTGCTTGGAGTCGCGGACGCCTATACGGGGGTGGGCTGGGGTGGGGTGGGCGACTTCGACGCAGGTCCCGCCTGTTTCGTCGCTGTAGGACGACTTGAACCAGGTGCCGTTGTGGTGAGTACTCATGCTTCGTCCAACTCTCGTGCTGCTCGCTTCAGGAATTCGGGCGTTTCCCTGGGGCCGCCGGCTTCGGCTCGCATGGCGTCGAACCGGCGCTTGTACGCCCAGATCTCCGTGTCCTTGTCAGTGACGCCCACCGCGCTGAAACCGTCGATGCTCACCACCGTGGGCAGCGGGGTCGGGAACTCCATGAGGGTGAAGTTCTGGCTGCACCGGTAGATCGGCTGACTCATCGGCAGGATCTGCACAGTGACATGTTCCAGCGCAGCCAGTTCGGCCAGGTGCTCGTACTGCTCCCGCATCACCTCCGGGCCGCCGAACACCCGCCTGAGCACTGCTTCGTCGAGGATCGCGTGGACCTCGACCGGACTGTCACTTCGGGTGATGGCCTCCTTGCGGCGCATCCTGATCTCGACGTTCCGCTCGACGAACTCGGTCGTACGCTCGTCGATCGGCTTGGCGGCCTCGAACTGGGCCCGCGCATACCCCGATGTCTGGAACAGGCCGAACATGACGTCCGGTTGGTAGACCCTGAGGATCTTGGCATCGCCTTCAAGGCCCAGGCTGATGTTGAAGCCGGACGGCATGAACGTGCGATACGGCGACCACCAACCCCGGTTCAGCGAGTTCTTGTGGATGTCCAACAGGAAGTCCACGTCGTCGGGGTCCGTCACGCCGTACCGGTCGAGCAGCTCCCTCAGCTCCTGCACCTTGGGAAGGCTGGTCAGTCCCTTCTCCACGCGGTGCAGGGTCGACTCCGAGACGCTCGTTCCCTTGACCGCCTGGATCCTCGTCAACCCCCGCCCGGTGCCGTCCTCCCGCTCCACCTGCTCGCGCAACCGCCGCAGCTCCTGGCCGAGTTGCATCCGCCGAATCGTCGGCCCCGTTTTCGCTGCCACCGTGTCCGTTCCTTTCGCGGCCAAGCAGGTCAACCGTACGTCGATGCCTGCCAGTTGGCTGCCCGTGCCGGGCAAATCACTGTCCGTGCCCAGAGTGTGACAGCATCAGCCAACCTCCCGCAGGCACTTCCCGACTTTCAGGCATATACCACTTCGTGTGGGATTCCCTCGTTCGATTGCCTGGCCGTTGGATCGACGGAACCGTTGTCCCCATGACCACCCCTGAGCCCCGCCGCCGAAACAGTGCCCTCACCGACGTCCACTTCATCCTGGGCGACCGAGTCCAAGGGACCACCTTCGTCCCGCCCTTCCTCCGTGAGCGTGAGGCGCCCGAGCCCGTCGAGGGTGTCGTCGTGCAGGTCGGGTCCGGTTACCCGGAGGCCGATGCCGAGGACGACCTCCTCTGGGTACGGCTCGCCGACTCCACCGAGCGTCAGTGCCGCGTGAGCGATGTCGCCGCCAGCATCGAGAACGAGCCACTCTGTGACGTCTGCAAGGTCGGCCGCGCCCCGTTCCTGCGCTACGGGACCCTCGAAAACACCGGCCGTATGTGTTCCGCGTGCCTCCGCAGGACCCACATCTGTGCCCTCTGCCAACAGCCCGGCAACGCCCCGCTGGTCGCCCTGGGCACGGCCGACCAGGGCACCGGGCCTGGTCGGACCACGTACGCGTGCGCTGCCTGCGCCGCGTCAACCAGCCTTTCTTCGCCGGGCCCTGACGGCAATCGCGTTGCTGGCGGCGACGTGGATCCGAAACCATGAGGCATGCGTTCGGATGGCTGGTACCTCACCGAAGACGTGCACGAGTTTTCTGCCCTTGCCGGGGATTTCCTGCGCTCACGGCCCGCTCTGCACACCACCGCGCTGACGACCATCGAGCAGGTGCGCACGGACGGGCCGGGCGCGAGCACCGCCCAGGACCCCGTCTTCGGCCGGCTGGAGCAGGACGGCGAGGTCACCGCCGCCTTCTTTCGGCTCACCCCGCAGAAGCGTCTGAGCGTCACCTCCCTCACTCCCGAGCAGGCCGATGGTCTCGCCGCCCATCTGGTCGGCCTCGGTCACCGGCCCCCGGGCGTCGGCGGGGACATCGACACCGCGACCGTCTTCGCCGAGGCCTGGCAGCGGCACACGGGCGCGACTCCGACGTTCAGTACCCGGATCCACCTGTACCGCCTCGGCACGCTCACCCCGCCGGAGCCGATGCCGGCGGGTCGGGGCCGACCCGTGGGCGAGGCGGACCAGGAGCACCTGATGCAGTGGTGCCGTGAGGCCGCGGAGTTCTTCGGGGAAGACGTCACCATCAACGCCGACACCTGGGCCGGCACCCGCTTCGGCGAGAAGACCTACACCTACTGGGAGACCCCGGACGGCACACCCGTCTCCATGGCGGGCGTGAACCCCCTGGTCGGCGGCCAGGTCCGGGTGGACCCCGTCTACACGCCGGCCCACCTGCGCGGTCGCGGTTACGCGGCTGCCGTGACGGTCGAGGTGAGCCGGGCGGCGCTGGAAGCGGGCGCGACGGATGTCGTCCTGTACACGGACCCGAACAACCCCACGAGCAACGCCCTCTACAAGCGAATCGGCTACCGCCTGCTCACGGACTGGGGCGCGTACGACTTCGCGTATGCCGATGCCGAAGCGCGGGTGGGCGCAGCGTGACCGTTGAAGCCGAGCGCACGGCCCAGATGTCGGTGGAGGAGTTCGAAACGATCGCCTCCGCCGCTCCCGAGACCGTCACGTTGGAGTTCCTCAACGGGCGGCTCGGGGTCAAGAGGGCGGCCGACGGGGACCGGAGCACCATCCTGACCTGGCTGACCCGGCGCTGCATGCAGGCCAGGCCCGATCTGGACCTGTACCAGGGCACAGGGCTGCGGGTGGAGGCGTACGGGGAGGGCCGGGCGAAGCCGGGTGCCGTGCTCGCGCCCGAGGCCCACTTCGCAGGGCACGGTGAGTGGGCCGACCCGGACGGGGCGCTCATGGTCGTCGAGGTCACCTCGTACGACTCGGACACCGACCGACGGGACCGCCACGAGAAGCCGGCCGCGTACGGCCAGTCCGGCATCCCGCTGTACCTCCTGATCGACCGGGACTCCTGCACCGTCACCGTGCACAGCTCCCCGGATCGGCAGGTCGGCGGCTACCGCGACATCCGCACGGCGAAGTTCGGCGAGAACGTGGCCCTTCCCGACCCGATCGGCATCGAGCTGGACACGGAGATCCTCAAGAACTACGTGCGGTGAGCCGCGCGGCATCCCGCCCGGGCGCGTGAACCCGGGCGGGGTCTTCCTGATCTCCAAGTAGCGGTTGTTGTCGCATGTCTTGACGTCGCCGTCCCCTCGCCTTAGTTCTGTCATGCCTGCGTCAGTTCAGCATTCTGACCGGTGTTCGATATACCGAATTCCTTGACGTGTGGAGGAGTTGGCGATGAACGGGATAGACGGCAGCGCGTCGGACGGTGTCACCCGGCGTACAGCCCTACAGCTCGGCGCGGTGGCCGCAGGATCAGCGGCGGTCGCCGGAGGCGGGCAGGTGGCCGCCGCAGCCGCGGAACCGCAGGTGACCGGCGGACATGCACGTGAACGTTCCTTCGACGAAGGCTGGCTCTTTCACCGTGGTGACGCCCCCGGCGCCGAAGCCCCCGCCTACGACGACACCTCCTGGCGCCCCCTCGACCTCCCCCACGACTGGAGCATCGAGGACCTGCCCTACGCCCCCTCCCCCGACGGCGCCGTCACCAGCGACCCGTCGCTCCTCGTGCCCAAGGAACCCGACCCCTCCGCACCCCAAGCGCCCCCGGTCATCGGCCCGTTCGACCCCCAGCGCAGCCAGAACGGCGGCTCGACCGGGTACACGGTCGGCGGGATCGGCTGGTACCGCAAGCACTTCGGGGGCAATCAACTCGCCGGTGAACCCAGCCCCCCTCACGCCGAGTTACGGTTCGACGGCGTCTACCAGAACGCCGACGTCTGGCTCAACGGCGTCCACCTCGGCTTCCACCCCTACGGCTACACCTCATTCGCCCACGACCTCACCCCCCACCTGAACCCCACCGGCCCGAACGTCCTCGCCGTCCGTGTCGACAACAGCGGCCAGAACAGCCGCTGGTACTCCGGATCCGGCATCTACCGCCACACCTGGCTCACGGTGACCGGGCCCGTACGCATCCCCCTCTGGGGAGTCCACGTCACGACGCCCGAGGTCAGCCCGCACCGGTCGCTCGCCCGCGTGGCCGTCTCCGTCGCCAACCTCGGGGCCCACGACTCCTCCGCCTCCGTACGCGTCACCGTTCTCGACCCGCGCGGACGTATCGTCGCCACCCGCCACGCGCCGGCGCAGAGTGTCGCGTCGGGCGCAACGGTCACCCCCGCACTCGAACTCCCCATCCGTCAGGCCGCGTTGTGGTCCCTCGACTCGCCCAGCCTCTACACCGCGCGGGCCGACGTCCTGGTCGGCGGGCGGGTCGTCGACACCGTCACCACTCGCTTCGGGATCCGGTCCATCGTCTGGAACGGTGAGGTCGGTTTCCTCCTCAATGGCCAGTCCGTCGAGGTCATGGGCGGGAATGTTCACCACGACCACGGGCCGCTCGGTGCCGTCGCGCTCGGGCGGTCGGAGGAACGTCGGGTCGAGATCCTCAAGGCCGCCGGGTTCAACTCCATCCGCACCGCCCACAACCCGCCCACACCCGAACTCCTCGACGCCTGCGACCGGTTGGGCATGCTGGTGATGGACGAGTTCTTCGACGTCTGGGACACCGGGAAGAATCCCCAGGACTACTCCGTGCACTTCGCCGAGTGGTGGGAGCGGGATCTCACGAGCACTGTCCTCCGCGACCGCAATCACCCCTGCGTGGTGATGTGGTCGCTCGGCAACGAGATCACCGACCGCACCAACGGTCACCGGGGTGCGGAGATGGCCGACCTCCTCCGCTCCCTCGACCCCACCCGGCCCAGCACCCTCGGCGGCGGGTCCACCTTCACCGCCAGTGATCCCTCCTGGAGTTACGTCGATGTCGGCGACGTGCACTACAACGCCAACGGCAAGGGCTACGCCCAGATGCACGCCGCCAACCCCACCAAGGCGATGACCCACAACGAGACGTTCCCGGCCACGATCTACCAGGACATCCACTTCGCCCGCGAGCACGCCTGGGCCACCGGAACCTGGGTCTGGGCCGCCTGGGACTACCTCGGCGAGGCCGGTATCGGCAAGACGCCGATCCCTCCCGTGGGGACGGGGGCCACCATCGGCGACCAGAGCGTCATGCCCGGCTGGTCCATCTCCCGGGAACTGCACCACGGTTGGGGCGGCTTCGGCTATCCGTACCCCTACTTCCAGGCGAACTGCGGCGACTTCGACCTCATCGGGCAGCGCAAGCCGCAGAACCACTGGCGGGACGCGGTGACGGGCCGCAGTCCCGTGGAGGTGCTCGTGGAGCGGCCCACCCCGGCCGGCACCGAGCAAGTCGCCATCTGGTGGGGTTACTTCGACGAGCTGGCCAGCTGGACCTGGGAGGGCGTCGAGCCCGGCACCCCACTCAAGGTGCACGTCTACACCGGCGGTGACAGCGTCCGACTCCTCCTCAACGGCGTCGAGTTCCCCGAAGGGGCAGCCACTGCACCCGAGCGGGCCATGGCCACCTTCAACGTCCCTTACACGCCCGGCGAGTTGACCGCCGTCGCCAGTCTCCGCGGCGAGGAGATCGGGCGGCAGACCCTCCGTACCGTGGGCGCTCCGGTCGCCCTCCGCCTCGTACCTGACGTCAGAGCCCTCACCACCGGCCGCGACGACCTCGCCCACGTCCTCGTCGAGGTCGTCGACCGGCACGGGCGTCTCGTGCCCGACGCCACGCACGAGGTGGCCTTCACCGTCGAAGGCGCCGGGGAGTTGGTGGGCGTCGGCAACGGCAACCCGCACAACGTCGACAGCTTCCAGCAGCCCCGCCGCCATACCTGGCACGGCCGCGCCCTCACGATCCTCCGCCCGGCCAAGTCCCCGGGCCGCCTCACCCTCACGGCCAGGGCATCGGGGCTGAGGGCCGCGACCGTCACCCTGCCGGTACGCCCGTCCTGAGCCGACGCACGGAGAGGCCCCCGTCCGGGACGCGAACCTCATGGTTCACGTCCGAACGGGGGCCTCCGCCAACCCAGTTGATCCCGTTGCCGACTACGCCAGCAGTGCGGGAATCGTCCCCTCGTGCGCCTCGCGCAGTTCCGCCAGCGTGAGCGTGAACTCGCCCTGCAGCTCGATCGAGTCGCCGTCGACGACACCGATCCGCGTCACCGGCAGCCCCCGCGCCCCGCACATGTCGTTGAAGCGGAGTTCCTCCGAGCGCGGAACGGCCACCACCGCACGCCCCGCCGACTCCGAGAAGAGGAGGGTGAAGGCGTCGAGCCCGTCCGGTACGACCAGACGCGCGCCCTTCTCGCCCAGCAGCGCCGATTCCACGACCGCCTGGATCAGACCGCCGTCCGACAGGTCGTGAGCCGAGTCGATCATGCCGTCACGGGACGCGGAGATCAGGATCTCGGCCAGCAGCCGCTCCCGCTCCAGGTCGACCTTGGGCGGCAGGCCACCCAGGTGGTCGTGCACGACCTGCGACCACGCCGAGCCGCCGAACTCCTCGCGCGTGTCCCCGAGGAGGTACAGCAGCTGCCCCTCCTCCTGGAACGCGACCGGCGTCCGCCGTGCCACGTCGTCGATGACGCCCAGGACCGCCACGACCGGCGTGGGGTGGATGGCGACATCGCCGGTCTGGTTGTAGAGGGAGACGTTGCCGCCCGTCACCGGGGTGCCCAACTGCTGGCAGGCGTCCGCGAGTCCACGTACCGCCTCCGCGAACTGCCACATCACCGCCGGGTCTTCGGGCGAACCGAAGTTCAGGCAGTCCGACACCGCGAGCGGCTTCGCACCCGTCGTCGCCACGTTCCGGTACGCCTCCGACAGCGCCAACTGGGCGCCCGCGTACGGGTCCAGCTTGGCGTAGCGGCCGTTGCCGTCCGTCGCGATGGCGACACCGAGGCCGGTCGACTCGTCGACGCGGATCATCCCGGAGTCCTCGGGCTGGGCCAACACCGTGTTGCCCTGCACGAAGTGGTCGTACTGGGAGGTGATCCAGGACTTGGACGCCTGGTTGGGGGAACTGACCAGCTGGACGACCTGCGCCTTCAGCTCATCCGAACTCGTCGGCCGCGCAAGCTTGTTGGCGTCGTCCGCCTGGAGGGCGTCCTGCCAGTCCGGGCGGGCGTACGGGCGCTCGTAGACCGGGCCGTCGTGCGCGACCGTACGCGGGTCGACGTCGACGATCTTGCCGCCGTGCCAGAAGATTTCGAGCCGGTCGCCGTCGGTGACCTCACCGATCACCGTGGCGATGACATCCCACTTGTCGCAGATCTCCAGGAACCGGTCGACCTTCTCCGGCTCCACGACCGCGCACATGCGTTCCTGCGACTCGCTCATGAGGATTTCCTCGGGAGAGAGAGTCGAGTCGCGGAGGGGTACGTCGTCCAGGGTCACGCGCATGCCGCCGGAGCCGTTGGACGCCAGCTCGGACGTGGCGCACGACAGGCCCGCCGCACCCAGGTCCTGGATACCGACGACCAGCTTCTCCTTGAAGGCCTCCAGGGTGCACTCGATGAGGAGCTTCTCCTGGAAGGGGTCGCCCACCTGGACCGCGGGGCGCTTCGACGGCTTGGCGTCGTCGAAGGTCTCGCTCGCCAGGATCGACGCGCCGCCGATGCCGTCACCGCCCGTACGAGCCCCGTACAGGATGACCTTGTTGCCCGAACCCGACGCCTTCGCGAGGTGGATGTCCTCGTGCCGCATGACGCCGATGGCACCGGCGTTGACCAGTGGGTTTCCCTGGTAGCAGGCGTCGAAGACGACCTCGCCGCCGATGTTCGGGAGGCCCAGACAGTTGCCGTAGCCGCCGATGCCCGCCACCACGCCCGGGAGGACGCGCTTGGTGTCGGGGTGGTCGGCCGCGCCAAAGCGCAGCGGGTCCACGACCGCCACCGGCCGCGCGCCCATCGCGATGATGTCGCGCACGATGCCGCCGACGCCCGTGGCCGCACCCTGGTAGGGCTCGACGTAGGACGGGTGGTTGTGCGACTCGACCTTGAAGGTGACCGCGTAGCCCTGGCCGACGTCGACCACGCCCGCGTTCTCGCCGATGCCGACGAGCAGGGCGTCGGACTGCGGGGCCTTCTCGCCGAACTGGCGCAGGTGCACCTTCGACGACTTGTAGGAGCAGTGCTCGGACCACATGACCGAGTACATGGCCAGCTCGGCGCCGGTCGGGCGGCGGCCGAGGATCTCGACCACCCGCTCGTACTCGTCCTTCTTCAGGCCGAGTTCGGCCCAGGGCAGCTCGACGTCGGGGGTCTCGGCCGCGTGCTCGACCGTGTCCAGAGGCGTCCGGCTCATGCGTTGACCAGCTTCTTGAGGATCGAGGTGAAGAAGGGGAGGCCGTCGGTGCGGCCGGACCCGATGAGCGGCTCGACCGCGTGCTCGGGGTGCGGCATGAGGCCTACGACGTTCCCGGCGGCGTTCGTGATGCCCGCGATGTCGTTCAGTGACCCGTTCGGATTGAAGTCCAGGTAGCGGAAGACCACCCGGCCCTCCGCCTCCAGCTCGTCGAGCGTGTGCTCGTCGGCGACGTACCGGCCGTCCATGTTCTTCAGCGGGATGTGGATCTCCTGGCCGGCGTCGTAGTCGACGGTCCAGGCCGTGTCCGCGTTCTCCACCCGCAGCTTCTGGTCGCGGCAGATGAAGTGCAGGTGGTTGTTGCCGAGCATCGCGCCCGGGAGGAGATGCGCCTCGGTGAGGATCTGGAAGCCGTTGCAGATGCCGAGGACCGGCATGCCCGACTTCGCCTGCTCGATGACCGACTCCATCACCGGGGAGAAACGGGAGATGGCACCCGCGCGCAGATAGTCGCCGTACGAGAAACCGCCCGGCAGAACCACCGCGTCGACCTGCTTGAGATCCTTGTCCTTGTGCCAGAGAGCCACCGGCTCCGCACCCGCGAGCCTGATCGCGCGCTGAGTGTCCCGGTCGTCCAGCGAACCCGGAAAGGTGACGACTCCAATACGAGCAGTCACTTCTCTTCCCCCACCATCTCCTCCACCTTCACGGTGAAGTCCTCGATCACGGTGTTGGCGAGGAAGGATTCCGCAAGATCATGGATGCGGGCGAGCGCGGCGTCGTCCACCGGTCCGTCAACTTCCAGTTCGAATCGCTTTCCCTGACGTACGTCGGAGACACCGTCGAAACCGAGACGCGGCAGTGCACGCTGCACCGCCTGGCCCTGGGGGTCGAGGATCTCCGGCTTGAGCATGACGTCGACTACGACGCGTGCCACTGGCACTCCCGGTGTGTGGTGCTGAGCAGGTCGCTTCAGACTACCCGTACAAAATTTCTACGCGGGTAGATTCGTAGGAATCTACGGGAACCGACGAGAACGGCATCACGATCCGGTATCGGACCGGCGCCAACACGAAAAGTTCTGGGAAAGATCCGGGTTCGCATCCAGGATGTCTATTGCGCGGGAGACACACGGACAGATTTAGTCGGGCTTCCCATTGCAATGCCGGGCACTGTACAAAGGAAAAGGCATTAGCCGATACTTTGCCCAATAACAGTCGGACAGCCGACATCTCCCGACGTCTTCGCACGTCGTAGCAGAGGTGTCGCACGAAGGGACCGATATTCGTGGCTCAGCGTGTCGTGGTCACACTCTCCGACGACATCGACGGCTCGGAAGCGGCGGAAACGATCGCCTTCGGACTTGACGGCAAGTCGTACGAGATCGACCTGAATCAAACCAATGCCAAGAAACTGCGTAAGGCCCTGGAGCCGTACGTGGAGGCCGGCCGCAAGCGGTCGCGCTCCGGCAAGGCGTACAAGCAGACGGAGGTCGCCCCCGACCCGTCGGCGGTCCGGGCCTGGGCCCTCGCCAACAAGTTCGACGTGCCGGCCCGGGGGCGCATCCCCAAGAAGGTGTACGAGGCCTTCACCGCCGCCCAGTAGCCACCCACTGGTGGCGCGACAGCGCCCCAGCAGCCCCTCGGCGCAACCGACTTGCGTTGCCCCCCTGCTGATCAGCTAGAGTCTGGAGCACGCCGAGGGGCAAGGCCGAAAGGCCCGGCTCACGGAGGCTTGCGGGTGTAGTTCAGTAGCAGAACATCCCCCTTCCAGGGGGAAGGCGCAGTGTGCAATTCCTGTCACCCGCTCTGCATCGCCGGTCCGACCACACTGGGGGCACCCCCTCTGGGGGAGGATCAGGTAGGCTGGTGCTCGCGCCAGTCGGTGAAAGCCGACTGGAGGCAATGCGGACGTAGCTCAGTTGGTAGAGCGCAACCTTGCCAAGGTTGAGGTCGCCAGTTCGAACCTGGTCGTCCGCTCAGCAGTCGAAGGC
>NZ_JBSFDA010000159.1:0-23718 GCF_053593675.1 Streptomyces sp. NPDC002156
ATCCAGCCCGTCCGGCGTTTGAGGACGAGCGCGTTCAGCGCGACAAGGGGGGTCTGGGGGCGCAGCCCCCAGGAACAGGATGGGACGGGTAGGGGCGGCGGGAGCGAGAACCCCACACCGCACCCTCACTCCACCAGCGCCCCGGCACGCGCGGCACCCCCACGAGCCCGCCCTCACTCCCCCGCCCGCCCCCACCCCCGCCGCTTCGGCAACGGCTTCGCATAGCTCCCCGCCCGGCTCGTCGTCAGCCCCAGCGTGACCAGCGACTCCGCCAGCTTGACCGCCGCACCCACCCCGTCGACCACCGGCAGCCCCAGCTTCTCGCCCACCGCCCGCTGCAGTCCGGTCATCCCGGCGCAGCCCAGGACCAGCACCTCGGCCCCTGCCGCCACCGCCCGCTCGGCCGCCGTGACGAACGCCTCCTCGGTCCGCCTGTCGTCGCCGAGGTCCAGGACACCGAGCCCGGTGCCGACCACGGCGGCGCAGTTCCGGCCGACGCCGGCGGTGTCGAGGCTGTCCTCGATCTGGCCGCACGACCGTTCGAGCGTGGTGACGACCCCGTACCGCCGCCCCAGCAGACACGCGAGGTGCGCGGCGGCCTCGGTGATGTCGACGACGGGTACGTCCACCAACTCCCGTACGCCTTCGCGCCCGTGCTCGCCGAACCCGGCCATGACGACAGCGTCGTACGGGCCGTCGTACGTCCGCAGGGTGTCGAGGACGGCAGCGGCCGAGAGGTAGCTGTCGAGCCAGCCCTCCGCCGACTCGGGACCCCACCCGGGGGTGAGCCCGAGCACGCTGGTGCCCGGGCCTGCGGCGGCCCGGGCACCTCGTACGATCTCCTCGGTCATCCCCTGCGTCGTGTTGCAGTTGGTGACGACGATCCGCACGCTCAGCCCTCCACAGAAGCGGAAGCAGAAGCAGACGGCGATTCGGCGGCTGCGGACTCGGCCCGCTCGTCGCGGCACAGGAGCGCGTACAGCCCCGCCGCCAGCGCCGTACCGATGAACCACGAGTACGGGGCCACGTCGCTGAAGTCCTTCACCAGGGCGAGTACCGCCGCGACGCCGGCCGCGGGCAGGAAGGCCCACAGGGCCTTGGGGTTGACGCCCTTGCGGTAGTAGTAGCGGGATCCGGGCCGGGCGTCGAAGAGTTCGTCGACGTCGATTCGCCCCTTCTTGACCCAGAAGTAGTCGAGCATGATCACGCCGAACAGCGGTCCCAGGAAGGCGCCGAGGCCGCCGAGGAAGTACTGGACGACCGTGGGGTTGGAGAAGAGGTTCCACGGGGTCACCACCAGCGCGGCCACCGTGCTGATCATGCCGCCGACCTTGAAGGTGATCTTCTGCGGCCAGACGTTGGCCAGGTCGTACGCGGGTGAGACGAAGTTGGCGACGATGTTGACGCCCATGGTGGCGATGGCGAAGGTCAGGGCCGCCAGGACCAGCACCCACGTGTTGCCGACCTTGGCGACCAGTTCCGCCGGGTCGGTGATGGCCTCGCCGAACACCTCGATCGAGCCGGCCGTGACGATGACCGAGACGATCACGAAGGCGGTCGAGTTGAAGGGCAGGCCCCAGAAGTTTCCGCGCTTGACGGTCCTGTAGTCGGGCGCGAAGCGGGAGAAGTCGCAGAAGTTGAGCATCAGCGTGCCGTACGTGGCAAGGATCAGCCCGATCGCGCCGAACCACTGCCGCCACTGCTCGCCGACGGAGACCGGGTTCGGGGTGGACGTGAGCGAGATGGTCCAGCCGGCCTTGGAGAGGATCCAGACGGCGAGCGCGATCATGACCAGCCAGATCGCCGGACCGCAGAAGTCCTGGAACTTCCGTACGGACTCCATGCCCTGACTGATGATCAGCGCCTGGACCAGCCACAGCGAGACGAAGGACAGCCAGCCGAGCGCGTCGAGCCCGAGGAACGAGCTGTGCGTCCAGGACTCGAGGCCCGGCCAGGCCGCGAGCAGCATGACGTTGACGGCGACGGAGGCCAGATAGGTCTGGATGCCGTACCACATGATGGCGATGACGGCCCTGATGAGCGCCGGGATGTTGGCGCCCCAGACGCCGAAGCTGATCCGGCTGACGACGGGGAACGGAACGCCGTGCCGCTGGCCGATCTTCCCCATCCAGTTCATGCCGACGTAGATGATCACGAAGCCGACGAGCAGCGAGGTGAAGATCTGCCAGACGTTCATACCGAGGACCAGCAGGCCCGCCGCGAACGTGTAGTTGCCGAGGTTGTGGACGTCGGACATCCACATCGCGAAGAGGTCGAAGACCTTCCAGTTGCGCTTGCCCGCGGGCGCGAGGTCTTCGTTGGTGAGCCGGGGATCGGGGACGAAGGCTGGGGTACCGGTGGCTTCGGCACGGTCGGCGAGGGACACGGGGTCCTCCATGGGCGAGGGAGCGGGGATGAGGACTAGAGGCTCGTGAAGTTTGGTATACCAAACTGCCGTCATGGTCTCCCCGTCAAGAGTCCGGTCCGATGTCCGCTCCGTTACGGCTCCGTAAAACACGCCCGGGTCGGCGAAGATGGGCCCATGACGAAGATCGAACCGCTCGGAGCGGTGCGCGAGCGTGTCCTGGCGGCTCTGCGGGAGGAGATCATCGCGGGCCGCCTAGGCCCCGGCGACCGGCTGGTCGAACGCGAACTGGCCGAGCGCTTCGGGGTGTCCCGGGTCCCCGTCCGTGAGGCGATCAGGGCCCTGGTCGCCGAGGGCTTCGTCCTCTTCGAGACCCCGCGCCGCACGGTCGTACGCCGTCTCACCCCGACCGACGTGGATGAACTCTTCGAACTGCGCGAGGCGTTGGAGGTCTACGCGTCCGGCCTCGCCGCGTCCCGCGCGACCCCGGCCGACCTGGCGGAACTGGCCGAACTCCTCGACCGGGCCGCAGCGGCGACCGCGGCGGGCGACGCGGAGACGATCACCGACATCAACACCCGCTTCCACGACCGCATCCTGGCCACGGCCGGCAACAGCCTGCTCATCTCGGTCATGGAACCGGTCGACGGCCGACTGCGCTGGCTCACCCGCCGCAACGAGGAGTGGCCCCAACTCCTCACCGAACACCGCGAGTTGTACGAGGCGATCGCATCCGGCGACCCGGCGCGGGCCCGCGCGCACGCCCTGACCCACGTCCAGGCCAACCACCACTCGACGGTGAGGCACCTCTTCGGAACGGAGGGCGACCTGTGACCGCCCGTACGGTGATCGGCGCCGCCCGCACCCGCCCCTGCACGCTGATCGTCTGCCGTGGCTGCTGCTGCGGCGACCCGCGCAAGTACCCCGGCTACGACCACGACTGGCAGCTGGACCGGCTGCGCACGGCGGCCGCCGCCTCCGCCGGACGCCTCGCGGTCCGTACGTCGGACTGCCTCGGCCCCTGCGACCAGGCGAACATCATCGTCGTACAGCCGTCGGGCGAGGGCCGCAGGCGTGGCGGCAAGGCCGTCTGGATCGGCTGGTCGATGGGCGACGACTGCACCGACGAGATACTCGGCTGGGCGAAGGCGGGCGGCCCGGGCGTCGCCCCTCCCCCGCCCACACTGGAACTCCAGTTCGTACAGTCGGCGGGCGAGCGCGACCGAGCCCGCCGACGGTAGTAGGCCCAGCGGTCGGCGCTCAGCGGCGCACGGCGTACCGGTCCGTCGCCGCGACCAGCTCGTCCACCATGCCCGGCGCTCCCGCGTTGTGCCCGACCTCGTCGACGATGATCAACTCGCTGCCGGGCCAGGCGTGATGGAGCCGCCACACCGTGCCGAGCAGATTCCCGGGGTCGAGGCTGCCCTGGACGAGGGTGCCGGGGATGTTCTTGAGCCGGTGCACGTCACGCAGTACGACTCCCTCCGCGCCCTCGTTCCCCTCGCCCAGGAAGTGGTCGTGACCCCAGTAGTGGGTGACGGTCCGGGCGAAGCCCATGCGGAACACCGGGTCCTCGTAACGGGGTATCGAGCGGGGCGGGGCCGGCGCCATGGCCGTCTCCCAGTCGGTCCACGCCCGCGCGGCGCGTGCCCGCACCTCGGGGTCGGGCGACTCCAGCAGCCGGTTGTAGGCGGCGGCCAGGTTCCCGTCCCGCTCGCCCTCGGGCACCCCGGCACGGAACTTCTCGAACGCCTCGGGGAACAGGTTCCCCAATCCCCTGGTCAGCAGGGCCACTTCGGCGTCGGAACCGGTCGCGACCGCGGTGAGCACCAGCTCGGTGACGGCCTCCGGGTGCGTCTGCGCGTACCGCAGCCCGAGGACCGATCCCCACGACACGCCCCACACCAGCCACCGCTCGATCCCCAGGTGCCGCCGCAGCAGCTCCAGGTCGGCCATGATGTGGCCCGTCGTGTTGACGCTCATGTCGGTGTCGTACGCGCTCGCGTGCGGTGTCGAACGCCCGCACCCACGCTGGTCGAGCAGCACGATCCGGTACGCGGCCGGATCGAAGTACCGCCGGAAGTTCGGGTTCGCCCCCGACCCCGGCCCGCCGTGCAGCATCACCGCCGGCTTGCCCCGCGGAATCCCGCAGACCTCCCAGTGGACGCGGTTGCCGTCCCCGACATCGAGCATGCCGTGGTCGTACGGTTCGATCTCCGGATACGGGCCCATCGGGGCAACGTAACGGGCGCGGGCCGATCCGGTCACGCCAATTTTCACTGGTGAGGGAGGCCGGCGGCGCTCGCCGCGTCCCGCAGCACACCCCGGAGCATCTCGGGTGTGAGACGGCCGGTGAAGGTGTTGCGCTGGCTGACGTGGAAGCAGCCGAAGAGCCGCAGCCCCCTGCCGAGCGTGACCCGCGCCCCGTGCGCGAAGGCGGGGCGCGGACGCGGCACGCTCCAGCCGGCCGCGTGGAGGGCGGGCAGCGTGGCCTGCCAGCCGAACGCCCCGAGGACCACCACGGCCCGCAGTGTCGGCCGGAGCAGCTCCAGTTCGCTCACGAGCCAGGGCCGGCACGCGTCCCGTTCCTCGGGCGTCGGCTTGTTGGCGGGCGGAGCGCAGTGCACGGGCGAGGTGATGCGTACGCCGTACAGTTCGAGCCCGTCGTCGACGCTCGACGAACCGGCCTGCGACGCCAGCCCCACCTCGTGCAGTGCCGCGTACAGCACATCTCCGGAGCGGTCCCCGGTGAACATCCGCCCGGTCCGGTTCCCGCCGTGGGCGGCGGGTGCCAGCCCGACGACCAGCAGCCGGGCATCCGCCGGCCCGAACCCGGGCACCGGCCGCCCCCAGTAGTCCCAGTCGGCGAAACCGGCCCGCTTGGTACGGGCGACCTCCTCCCGCCAGGCGACCAGCCGAGGGCAGCGCCGGCATCCGGCGACCCGCTCGTCGAGCCCCGCCAGTCCGGTCGGCCCAGCCGGATCACTGGTGTCCATGGGTCCACGGTAGAGCGGTGGCCCGGAGCACCGGACCACAGGACCCAAAAACCCGTCCGGTCCACCCAGCCCCAAGTACTAAAGTCGGGGGCATGGCATCTGGCAGGGCTTCCGAGGACCCGGACACCGAAGGCGGCGCGCCCACCGAAGACGGCACCGCCACCGACCCGGCACCCGCCTCCCCGGCAGTGGCCGCGGCCGACGCCGCCGGTCCCGCGAGCGGCGAGACCGTCCGCATCGACAGCTGGATCTGGTCCGTGCGTCTCGTCAAGACCCGCTCCATGGGCGCGACCGCCTGCCGGGGCGGCCACGTACGCGTCAACGGCGATCGGGTGAAGCCCGCGTACGCGGTGCGCGTCGGCGACGAGGTACGCCTCCGCCACGCCGGCCAGGAACGGATCGTCGTGGTGAAGCGCCTGATCCGCAAGCGGGTCGGAGCCCCGGTGGCCGTCCAGTGCTACGTCGACAACAGTCCTCCGCCGCTCCCCCGCGAGGCCGTCGCCCCGGCCGGCATCCGCGACCGCGGCACGGGCCGCCCGACCAAGCGCGACCGCCGTGACATGGAACGCCTACGAGGCCTCACCGGACCCGGATCCGGACCGGCAGGCGCTACCGGCCCCGACGCCACCCCGTAGGCACCGCCCGCCCTCAGCGGCCGTCCGACCAGGTCCACTCGACCCGGTCGGACGCCGCCCCAGCCGTAGTACGCAGCTCCGATCACGCCCGTCGCCGCAGCAGCCGCAGCAGCTCCGCGTTGTGTCCTCGGCGGGCCCAGGCTATGAGGGTGAGCGGCAGGATGAGGATCAGCGGTGTCGCCGCGTACTGCCCGTCGAAGACGGCGATCTGCACGACGAACGCGCCCACCATCAGCGCGCCCAGCGCCGTCGCGGCCACCGACTGGAGCACCGGGATCAACAGCGCGACCGCCCCGGCCAGTTCGAGCAGCCCGATGGTGTACATGCCCGCGCTGCCCCAGCCCAGCTTGTCGAAGGACTCGGCGGCCGACGGGTGCGCGATCAGCTTGGGCAGCGCGCTCGCGAACCCGTAGAAGAGGGCGAGCACCACCTGAAGCGCCCGCAGTGCGATCCAGGCGCGCCGCCCGCGAGCGGACCCGGATCCGGCGCGAGTGACGTGGGTGGTGGAGGCGCCGGAGGTGACGGGCGCGATGGGCGTGACGTGAGCGGTGGTCTCGGACATGGAGGTCTCCTGTGTGAAGCGGTTCACGTTGCTGTCACGGAGACAGACCGACCGTCGGCCCGGAACTCATCGCCGTCCGGCGGGACTTCTCAGACGGGTCCCAGAGCCTGGTGCGGTCCGCCGGGAAGCTCGACCTTGACCGGGTCGCCGGGGCACACCTCGCCTCCCTCCTTCACGACGCTCATGATTCCGGCCTTGCGGACGACGTTCCCGGCGTCGTCCCGTCCGACCACCCGCTTCAGCAGCCCGTCCTGGAAGTTGTCGATCTGCAGACAGGGATTGCGCAGCCCGGTCACCGTCAGCACCACGTCGTCGCCTATGTGCAGCAGGGTGCCGACCGGCAGTGCGAGCAGATCGATGCCCCGGGTGGTGATGTTCTCGCCGAGTTCTCCGGGCGCCACCTCGAACCCGTCCGCACCGACCTCGGCGAAGAGCTCCTCGTGTATGAGGTGGACCTGGCGCAGATTCGGCCGCGTGGGGTCCTTCGCCATGCGCGAGCGATGCTTGACGGTCGTCCCGGCGTGCACGTCGCCCTCCACACCGAGCCCGGTGAGCAGTCTGACGCTGTCCCGGTTCGGTTTGCTGAACGAATACCCGCCGTTGCTGCTGACCGCCACCACTGTGCCGCTCATCCCTCGGAGCCCCCTCGCCCACGTGTCCCGGTTCGCTACACGCTCTCCCTACCCATTCACCGCTCTCACCCATTCACCGCCCCTCACTCATTCACCAACCCTCACCCACTCACCGCCCTCACCCAGATCCCGTCCTCCGTCAGATACCGGTCGACGCTCAACCCCGCTTCCTCCAGAGCCTCTTCGAACTGTTCTCGGGTCAACGGCCTGGCCAGGAAGGTCTGTGTCCATACGGCGTCCGGGAACTCGTACTCCGCGCGCACCGAGTTGACGCCGTCCCCGACCGGCTCCGACGACACCATCCGCAAGGTGAACCCGCTCGGATCGACCCGCTCGCGCGGCAGGTTCGTGTGGTAGTCCGCGCCCTCGCGCTGGATCAGCACATGGCCGCCCTCCGCGACATGGCGGACGCAGGTGCGGAGCAGCCCTCGCCGTACCTCGGCGTCCCCGGCGTGCACGAGGAAGGACGCCAGCATGACCACGTCGAACTTCTCGCCCAGGTCTAAGTCCTCGATCGGGCCGCATATCGTGCGTGCTCCCCGGACGCGTTCCAGCATCTCGGCCGACTCGTCCACCGCCGTGACCGTGAAACCACGCTCCAGGAGCGGGTGGGTCATGCGTCCGACGCCGCTGCCCAGCTCCAGGATGTGCGCGCCCGCGGGCACCGCCGCGGCGATGATGTCCGGCTCGCCCCCGATCGGCAGCCGTGAGTAGAGCTCGACCGCGCAGCCGTCCGGAGTGATCGCGCCGGGGCCGGTGCCTTCGTATCCTTCTCGCATTTCCATCTTCATGCCTGCACAACGGCCCACGTCCGCACGGCCGTTCCCGCTCCCCGACTGTTCACTCGTTCGAGTCACATCGTCGGCAGCGGGAACCATCCATGCCCGATGTACCAGTGGCCGCCCGCCCGCAGATGGTCCCCGACGGCCCGCTCCACCGTGGTCCGCCGGGGCAGGTCGGCCACCGGCAGGTCGGGATTCCCGAACACGAACTGGACAGGTTCGGTGTCGGCCGGCTCGCCCGCCTCCCCCGCGATCCGGAAGCGTTCCTGGAAGCGGACGATGTTGGAATCCGCCCCCAGATACCGCTTCAACTGTGGATCCAGCAGCCAGGAGTGACAGACCCCCGCCGTGTACCGCTCCCCCGGAAAGTGCCGTGCGAAGAAGTCCAGGGCCAGCGCCAGGGACCGGTCGCAGGCGGCCGGGGACAGCGGCCCGTGGAAGTCGGGGATGTGCACGCTGAGACACATCGCGTCCGCGTCAGTGGCCAGACCGGCGCCGGCGAGCAGCTCCGCCGTCCGCTCCCCCACCCGCGCCCGCTGGAACTGCAGCCGCCCCAGCTGGAACAGCTCCCCGTGGAAGTGCAGCGAGATCCACCACGGCGCCTGCAGGCCGCCCCGGCCGTGCCTCCTGCGGTACACCGCCATGTGGCGCCCGAGGTCGGCGAGCGTACGGCGGGACACCTCGGGCTGCACCCCGAGCGCGTGGTGGTGGGCGCGTACGTACGGAAGCGCCGCGAGGAACACGTACACGGCGAAGTACCGCTCCAGGGCCCCCGGCTCCCCACTCGCCCGCCCGTCCGCCCCTTTGTCCGCCTGCCCGCCGAGTTGCTCAGCGATCCGCTCGCCGGGCCAGGGCGCCGCTCCGCCGATCTCTCCCATGTCCCGCACCAGCCCTTCGACGCACTCTCCCAGGAGCCGCATCGCGCCGGAGTCGTGGGTCAACGGGCGTCGCAGTGCGATCAGTTCGTTGATGTCCTCATGGGGTACGGCCAGGTCGAGCAGGGTTTCGGGAAGGTCGTCGGCGTCCGGCAGCACGGTGTGGTTCCCCCGGTCGTTTTCGGCGGCCGGCGGCTCGTCCGACGGCCCTTGGTGAACGTCCGGACCGAAGAGTACGTTGCAGGAAGGAACGGTGTGGTCCTGATGCGTACAGGCAGTGAGCCGATGACAGCGCGCAGTGCTCTGCGGGCGCGTCTCTGGCTGAGCGTGTGGGGGCTGGTCTGGGCGATCGTGGGGACGGTCGCGTTCGTGCTCGCCGGGCGCCCCGGGTGGGCGGCTGCCTGCGGTGTCCTGTGGCTGGTGGTCACGGTCGACCTGGCCGTGATCCTCCGGCACATCCGCCAGGGCCCGCACTACCAGCCGGGCCCCGACATCCCGCCGTACCGGCCGCCGGAACAGCGCGGCCCGTGAACCCACACCCGCGCGCGGACCCTCAGGACGGCGAATCGTCGAAGCGTGCCGCTTCCAGATAGCGCGGGTTCGGGTCGAGCGCCGCCGCCAGCCGGAAGTGGCGCTTGGCCTGCTCCGGGCGGCGCTGGCGCTCGTAGGTGCGGGCGAGCGCGTAGTGCGCGAACGCGTTGTCCGGCTCGCGCTCCAGGACGATCGTGAACTCCAGCTCGGCGGGGCGCAGTTGGGCGGCGGCGAAGAACGCACGCGCGCGCAGCAGCCGGGCGGCCGTGTTCTCGGGGTGGGCGGCGATCACGGGGTCGAGCAGTTTCACCGCGCCACGGGGATCACGCGCGGCGAGCAGTCGCTCTGCCGCGCGGAAGTCGATGACATGCGTCTCCGGAGTTCGTCCGGTCCATCCGCTGGTCTCGGGCACGGCTGAGTCCTTCCCTCACTACGGCGGTTCAACGCCCGGACACGGCAACGCTATTCCTGGGACGCCCGCGCTCTGCGTACGAGATCGGCCCATACGTCCGTTACGCGCCGTTCCAGCTCTGCCAGGGGTACGTCGTTGTCGATGACGACGTCCGCGATCTCCAGGCGTTTCTCGCGGGTGGCCTGGGCGGCCATCCGCGCGCGTGCGTCGTGTTCCGTCATGCCGCGCAGCCGGATCAGCCGGTCGAGCTGGGTCTCGGGGCTCGCGTCGACGACGATCACCAGGTCGTACAGCGACTTGAGGCCGTTCTCGGCGAGCAGCGGTACGTCGTGGATCACGACGTCGTCCTCGGTCGCGGCGGCTTCGAGGGCGCGGGAGCGGGCGCCCACCAAGGGGTGCACGATCGAGTTCAGCAGGGCGAGCTTCTCGGGGTCGGCGAAGACGATCGAGCCCAGCTTGGGCCGGTCCAGGCCGCCGTCCTCGGCGAGCACCTCCGTGCCGAAGGCGTCGACGACCGCCGCGAGGCCCTCGGTTCCCGGCGCGACGACCTCGCGCGCGATGCGGTCCGCGTCGATCAGTACGGCGCCCCGCGCGACGAGCAGCCGCGACACCTCGCTCTTGCCGGCCCCGATGCCGCCGGTCAGGCCCACTGTCAGCATGCCCGGCAGCTTAGGGCCTGCCACTGACAGCGGCTCCGACAGGGCACCGGTGAAGGCTCAGCCCTCGCCCTCCCGCTCCGCGAGGAAGCGCTCGAACTCCAGCCCGATCTCGTCGGCGGACGGAATGTCGACCGGCTCGGCGAGCATGTTGCCCCGGCTCTCGGCGCCCGCGGCCGCGTCGTACTGGTGCTCGAGACCCTGGACGAGGGCCACAAGATCCTCGTCGCCCTCCTGGATCTGGCGGTCGATCTCCGTCTGGGTGCGGTGGGCGTCCGTGCGCAGCGTGTGCGCGATGCCGGGCAGGACCAGGCCGGTGGCCGCCGTGATGGCCTCCAGGACGGTCAGGGCGGCGTCCGGGTATGGGGAGCGGGCGATGTAGTGCGGGACGTGCGCGGCGACGCCCAGGACGTCGTGGCCGGCCTCCATGAGGCGGTACTCGACGAGCGACTCGGCGCTGCCGGGGACCTGCGCCTCCTCGAAGGGGCTGCGATGGCCCGGCACCAGCTCGTTGCGGTTGCCGTGCGGGGTGAGGCCCACGGGGCGGGTGTGCGGGACGCCCATGGGGATGCCGTGGAAGTTCACGGACAGCCGGACGCCGAGGCGCTCGACGATCTGCTGGACGGCCGCGGCGAAGCGCTCCCACTCGACGTCCGGCTCGGGTCCGGAGAGCAGCAGGAAGGGCGCCCCGGTGGCGTCCTGGACGAGCCGCACATCGAGCGTGGGCACCTCGTAGTCGGTCCAGCGGTCGCGCTTGAACGTCAGCAACGGGCGGCGCGCGCGGTAGTCGACGAGCCGGTCGTGGTCGAAGCGGGCCACCACCTGGTGGGGCAGTGTGTCGAGCAGCCGGTCGACGATCTGGTCGCCGGTCTCGCCCGCGTCGATGTATCCGTCGAAGTGGTAGAGCATGACAAGACCGGCCGACTCCTGCGCCAACGCCATGTCGACGACAGCCAGGCCCTTCGGCTCCCATGCGTACAAACCCTGCGGATCAAGCACAGTGACCGCTCCTCCTTGTGTTCGTACTGCACAACGTGGCACGGGGCGCGGGCATTCCCGCCCGCACCCCGCTCACAGGTACGACTTACCCCTCCACGACACGCGCGCGGTGCGTCAGGAGGACAGCACGCGCGCGTGGAGCGCGGTCACGGCCTTGCGTGCGGACGTGAACGCGCCGTGCTGCCAGGCGTCGGTGTAGCTGAGCCAGTCACCGGCGAAGTACACGCGCCCGGTGGGCTCGTTGAGCGGCTTGTAGCGGGCGTCGTCGGGCCCGCCGGGGGTGGAGTGCCAGGCGGCCTCCAGATGGGGCGTCTGACGCCAGTGGTGGGAGAAGGAGGACGCCAGTTCGGTGCGGTACTTGTCGCCGTAGATCTTCACGCCGACGGCCACGGCCCGCTTCTCGCGTTCCTTGGGCGTGAGTCGCGCGTACGAGTCCGCGTTGGCGCTGTAGTTGTAGTAGCCGATGACGATGCCTCGCTCCCCGTGGAAGCCGTACGACGGGTGCCAGATGTGCGCGACGTCCTGGTCGGTCTCGGTGATGCCACCGTAGATCCGGTGGTCCAGCTCCCACCAGCGGGACCGGTACTCCAGGCCGATCTTGGCGGCGGACGACGGGGTGATCGCCTCCAGGGCGGACTGCACTCCGGAGCCGAGGTTGTGCGGGATCTTCGCAAGGATGTTCGGCGGCAGGGCACCGATGCAGTAGTCGGCGTTGACCACCCTCGTACGGCTGCCCTGGGTGTAGGTGACGGAAACACCGCTCCCGGTGTCGGTGATGTCCGAGACGACCGCTCCGGTACGGACACGGTGGGCGCCGATCGCCCTGGTGAGCGCCTTGGGAATCTGGTCCATGCCGCCCACCGGCTGGAACATCAGCATGGCCTGGTCGAAGCCGAACTCGAAGGAGAAGTAGCGCCCGACCCCGCTGGCGAACACCTCGGAGGCGGTCGGGACGTCACCCAGCAGCACACCGGGGGTGCCCGCCGCCCCCGGCACGGTCGTGTATCCGCGGCGCTCGCCGCCCTCGTACTTCAGGGTGTCGCCGAGTTCCCCGTAGTCCTTGAGGAACTCCACGAGCCGCTCCCGGTCGGCAGCCGTCAACTCCTCGTCCAGGGCGCCCTTGTCGGTGGCCTTGGCGAGCAACTCCGAGACGTAGCCGTACACATCGGCCTTGGCGGTGCGGTAGCGCACCGGCGCTGTCATGCCGGCCGACTCGTTGTAGAGGTAGGCGTCCGCGTTGACGTTGGTGAACACCTCCACGGGGACGCCGAGTTCGCGGCAGTAGTCGAGGGTGACCATCCACTGCGGGAGGCGGGCTGGCCCGGCGTTCATGTAGTGGCCGTCGGCGAACCGGGCCGTCTGCCGGTGACCGTACAGGTCGGTGGTCGAGTCACCGCCCCGGACGGTGAAGTTGCGCCCACCGGTACGGTCCCTGGCCTCCAGGACCGTACAGTCGTAGCCGGCCTTGCCCAGTTCGTACGCGGCGGCCAGCCCCGCGATACCACCGCCCACGATGACGACCTTGGCGGCGGCGCGCCCGGTGAGCGCGAAGTCACCGGGCCTGAGCGCCTGAAAGGACTGCTCACGCTGGGCGGCCTGCGCGGTGGGCGCGAGCCCAAGAGCTCCCATCGTGGCGAACATCGCCCCGGCGCCCCCGCTGAGACCCACATTGCGCAAAAACGCTCGGCGACTACCACCAGAACCGTTCTGAAGCTGCGTCATGTCTTCGGCTCCCCTTTTCCCGACCACGAATGACCGAGGAAGCCTCCCAACGAGCCGTTACGACCCGTCAGTTACTCGTGTATCCCACAAGTTTCTGCAAAAACGGCAACGACAACCCCCTAGGGGCGCGGGGAACTGCGCGACAAGCCACAACGGCTCCGCACCCGAACGACAACCCCCAGCCCCAAAACGACTGAGGGGCCGCACCTCGAAAGGTACGGCCCCTCAGCTACCGACTAAGCCTCAGCTTCAGAGGCGAGCGTCAGCTCTGACCACCAGCCAGCTTCTCGCGCAGAGCCGCAAGCGCCTCGTCCGACGCCAGGGCGCCCGACGTGTCGTCCGACTCCGAGGAGTACGAACCGCCGCCGCCACCGGAGGCCGCCGGAGCCGCACCCGGGGTGGTGACACCCTCGGCCTCGGCCTGGGCGTCCGCCTCGCGGGACTTGATGACCTGAGCCTGGTGCTGCTCGAAGCGCTGCTGCGCCTCGGCGTACTGGTTCTCCCACACCTCGCGCTGAGCCTCGAAGCCCTCGAGCCAGTCGTTGGTCTCGGGGTCGAAGCCCTCGGGGTAGATGTAGTTGCCCTGGTCGTCGTACGACGCGGCCATGCCGTACAGCGTCGGGTCGAACTCGACCGAGGCCGGGTCGGCACCGAAGGACTCGTTGGCCTGCTTCAGCGAGAGGCTGATGCGGCGGCGCTCGAGGTCGATGTCGATGACCTTGACGAAGATCTCGTCGTTGACCTGGACGACCTGCTCCGGGATCTCCACGTGGCGCTCGGCCAGCTCGGAGATGTGGACCAGACCCTCGATGCCCTCGTCCACGCGGACGAACGCACCGAACGGAACGAGCTTCGTGACCTTACCCGGGACGACCTGACCGATCTGGTGGGTCCGGGCGAACTGCTGCCACGGGTCTTCCTGCGTCGCCTTCAGCGACAGGGAGACGCGCTCACGGTCCATGTCGACGTCGAGGACCTCGACGGTGACTTCCTGGCCGACCTCGACAACCTCGGAGGGGTGGTCGATGTGCTTCCAGGACAGCTCGGAGACGTGCACGAGACCGTCGACGCCACCCAGGTCCACGAAGGCACCGAAGTTGACGATCGAGGAGACCACGCCGGAGCGGACCTGACCCTTCTGCAGGGTCGTGAGGAACGTCTGGCGCACCTCGGACTGGGTCTGCTCGAGCCAGGCGCGGCGGGACAGGACCACGTTGTTGCGGTTCTTGTCCAGCTCGATGATCTTCGCCTCGAGCTCCTTGCCCACGTAGGGCTGGAGGTCGCGGACACGGCGCATCTCGACGAGGGAGGCCGGCAGGAAGCCACGGAGGCCGATGTCGAGGATGAGTCCACCCTTGACGACCTCGATGACGGTGCCGGTGACGATGCCGTCCTCTTCCTTGATCTTCTCGATGGTGCCCCAGGCGCGCTCGTACTGGGCGCGCTTCTTCGAGAGGATCAGGCGGCCTTCCTTGTCCTCCTTCTGGAGAACAAGGGCTTCGATCTCGTCGCCGACCTTGACGACCTCGTTCGGGTCGACGTCGTGCTTGATCGAGAGCTCGCGGCTCGGGATGACACCTTCGGTCTTGTAACCGATGTCGAGCAGGACCTCGTCCCGGTCGACCTTCACGATGACGCCGTCGACGATGTCGCCGTCGTTGAAGTACTTGATCGTCTCGTCGATCGCGGCGAGGAAGGCTTCCTCGTTACCGATGTCGTTGACCGCTACCTGCGGAGTGGTAGAGGTGGTCTCGGTGCTGCTCGTCATGTGGGAAAGGGCTCCGGTACGGACAGTGAGTCGTAGGTACTGCTTACGCCGGGAGCCCGTTTCGCTCTGCAGAAGGCCGGACAGCCAAGGAAGCGCCACACCAGGACCGAGAGGTCCGGTGGCGCCTCGACAACCGAGGGGACATACATACAGATGCGAGCGCAACCTGCTACGTCTGAGGTGCGCAGGCCCGCAGCGCAACTTGTAGCATACGGGGGCAGCCGAGCAGGGTCAATGCGCGAAGGCGCACACCCGGGGCGGATCGCCGCATACCCGGCACAAGACGTGTCCCAGGAGGCCACGCGGGCGCGTAGACGCCCCATTCGTGACGACCACCGGAACAGGTCGGACGGAAGACCCGCAGACTAATACGAGGGAGCCGATCATCCAAGAGCCCGAATCGTCCGAGCCCGAGGCCACCCGGCGTGCCGCCGGAGTCACGGAAAGCTCCCGGGCCAACCGGGGCTGGTGGGACCGGAACGCGGACGACTACCAGAACGAGCACGGCACCTTCCTCGGCGACGACCGTTTCGTCTGGTGCCCCGAGGGCCTCGACGAGGTGGAGGCCGAGCTGCTCGGTCCCGCCGAGGACCTCAAGGGCAAGGACGTCCTGGAGATCGGCGCCGGCGCGGCCCAGTGCTCCCGCTGGCTGGCCGCCCAGGGCGCCCGTCCGGTGGCCCTGGACCTCTCCCACCGCCAGCTCCAGCACGCCCTGCGGATAGGCGGCGGCATCCCTCTGGTGGAGGCGGACGCGGGGGCCCTGCCCTTCGCGGACGGCTCCTTCGACCTGGTGTGCTCGGCGTACGGGGCGATGCCCTTCGTCGCCGATCCGGTGCTGGTGCTGCGCGAGGTGCGCCGGGTGCTGCGGCCGGGCGGGCGCTTCGTCTTCTCGGTGACGCACCCGCTGCGCTGGGCGTTCCCGGACGAGCCCGGCCCCGAGGGCCTGTCCGTCTCGGGTTCGTACTTCGACCGCACGCCGTACGTCGAGCAGGACGACGACGGCAGCGCGGTGTACGTCGAGCACCACAGGACGGTCGGCGACCGCGTCCGGGACGTCGTGGCGGGCGGTTTCCGTCTGGTGGACCTGGTCGAGCCGGAGTGGCCGGCCTGGAACACGTCCGAATGGGGCGGCTGGTCCCCGCTGCGCGGCAACCTCATCCCGGGGACGGCGATCTTCGTCTGCGAGCGCGACTGAGAAGGCCGGCTTGAGAACCTGCTTGGGAAAACGCCCTCCACGCACGCGTGGAGGGCGTTTTTCATGGACGTACGACACTGGGGGCGTGATCCGTTACGACGCCCTGGACGTCCTGCCCGTACGCGGTGCCCTGCCCGGCCTGGCCGAGGCGCTCGATGCGCACGGCACCGCCGTGCTCGTGGCGCCGCCCGGCACCGGCAAGACGACGCTGGTCCCACTGGCTCTGGCGGGGCTGCTGGAGGCCGGCCGGCCGGTGCGGCGGGTCGTGGTCGCCGAGCCGAGGCGCATCGCCGCGCGGGCGGCGGCCCGGCGGATGGCGTGGCTGCTGGGCGAACAGGTCGGCGCGAGTGTCGGCTACACCGTGCGCGGGGAGCGGGTGGTCGGGCGGCACACGCGCGTGGAGGTCGTCACCACCGGTGTGCTGCTGCAACGGCTCCAGCGGGACCAGGAGTTGCCCGGCGTCGACGTGGTCGTGCTCGACGAGTGCCACGAACGACACCTGGACGCGGACACGACGGCCGCGTTCCTGGTCGACGTACGGGCGGCGCTGCGCCCCGAACTGCGGCTGCTGGCGGCGTCGGCGACAACCGACGCCGAGGGCTGGGCGGAGCTGCTGGGCGGCGCGCCGGTGGTCGAGGCGGCCGGGGTGTCGTATCCCGTGGAGGTGGTGTGGGCGCCGCCGGTACGTCCCGTACGGCCGCCGCACGGGATGCGTGTCGACCCGGCGCTGCTGACGCATGTGGCGTCGGTGGTGCGGCGGGCGCTGGCCGAGCGGGCGGGCGACGTGCTGTGTTTCCTGCCCGGAGTCGGGGAGATCGCGCGCGTGGCGGGCCAGTTGCGGGATCTCGGGTCCGCGGTGGAGGTGCTCCAAGTACACGGGCGGGCGCCGGCAACGGTCCAGGACGCGGTGCTGTCGGGCGGGGCGGGCCGCAGGGTGGTGCTGGCGACGTCCGTGGCGGAGTCGTCGCTGACGGTTCCGGGGGTGCGGGTGGTCGTGGACTCGGGGCTGGCGCGGGAGCCGAGGGTGGACCACGCGCGCGGGCTGAGCGCGCTGACGACGGTACGGGCCTCGCAGGCGGCCGGGCGGCAGCGGGCGGGGCGGGCCGGCCGTGAGGCGCCGGGAGCGGTGTACCGCTGCTGGGCGGAGGCCGAGGATGCCCGTCTGACGCGTTTTCCGTCGCCGGAGATCAAGGTGGCCGACCTGACGGCGTTCGCCCTCCAGGCGGCCTGCTGGGGCGATCCTGACGCCTCCGGGCTGGCCCTGCTGGACCCGCCGCCGGGCGGTGCGATGGCGGCGGCGCGGTCTGTACTGACGGCGATCGGCGCGGTGGACGCCACCGGCCGCGCCACGGACCGGGGCACCCGCATGTCCCACCTCGGCCTGCACCCCCGACTGGCCCGCGCCCTCCTGGACGCGGCCCCCGAGGTGGGCGCGGCCCGAGCCGCCGAAGTGGTCGCCCTACTGAGCGAGGAGCCACCACGCGAGTACGGCGACGACCTCACGACAGCCTGGCGCACGGCCCGCCGCGGCAACGACACGTACGCGACCCGCTGGCGCACGGAGGCTCGTCGGTTGCGGTCGGCGGCACCGGATGCCGCACGCCACGAACCCGCACCCACCACCGACGGCGACCGCGCGGCGGCCCGACGCGGCGACGACACCCGCACGGGCCGCCGTCCGCTCCCCGGCGGGGGCGACACCGCATCCCACGAACCCACCCCCGCCCTCGGCGACGACCGGGCCGTCGGGCTGGTTGTCGCGCTTGCCTTTCCTGAGCGGGTTGCCAGGGCTCAAGGGGGGTCGTATCTGATGGTGTCCGGTACCCGGGCGGAGGTCGGTGAGGGTTCGGTGTTGCGGGGTGCACCCTGGGTCGCGGTGGCTGTGGCGGATCGGCCGGTGGGGGCCGGGCACGCTCGTGTGCGGCTTGCCGTTGGCATCGACGAGGACACCGCTCGGTCGGCGGCCGGTGCCCTGTACTCCACGGGCGAGGAGGTCCACTGGGCCGACGGGGATGTCGTGGCCCGGCGGGTCGAGCGGCTCGGGGCGGTGGAGTTGGCGGTGCGTCCGCTGCGGAACCCCGACGCCGTTCTCGTACGCGAGGCCCTTGTTGAGGGGTTGCGGCAGGACGGGCTCGGGCTGTTGCGGTGGTCCGCGGACGCTGAAGTGCTGCGCCAGCGGCTCGCCTTTCTTCGGCTGCATCTGGGTGATCCATGGCCCGACGTCTCCGAAAACGCCCTCCACGCGCGCGTGGACGAGTGGTTGGAGCCCGAGCTGAGCCGGGCTCGGCGGCGGGCCGATCTGGGGCGGATCGAGGCCGGGCAGGCGCTCAATCGGTTGTTGCCTTGGGCTTCCGGGGAGGCCGGGCGGCTCGACGAGTTGGCGCCCGAGCGGTTGGGGGTGCCGAGCGGGTCCAGGATCCGGGTCGACTACTCCGATCCCGAACGGCCCGTGCTCGCCGTGAAGTTGCAGGAGATGTTCGGGCTGCGGGAGTCGCCCGTCGTGGCCGGGGTGCCGGTTGTCGTTCATCTGCTGTCGCCCGCCGGGCGGCCCGCCGCCGTCACCGCCGACCTCGCCTCCTTCTGGCAGGACGGCTACAAGGGTGTGCGTGCGGAGTTGCGCGGGCGGTATCCGAAGCATCCGTGGCCCGAGGACCCGGCGACCGCCGAGCCGACCCGGCACACGAACGCGCGGCTCAGGCGGTGACCGGCTCGGGCGTGGAGGTCTTCGTGGGGGCGGGGTCGGCCGGCCTGCGGCCGCGTGCCTCCAGGTAGAGGGCGAGGGCCAGCAGGAGCACGCCCAGGGAGAGGAAGCCCCAGGGCAGGTACGACGTCATCAGGAGGACGAGTGTGCGCTGGGACTTGACCAGGTCGACGGTCGACCTGATGTAGTCCTCGCGCATTTTCACGTGCCCGGCGAAGGCCGTCACCTTTTCGCGCCCCCCTAGGAGGGTGCCTCCGCGCAGTTCCTCCTGGTGGATCTCCTCGCCGTAGACGGGCGCCCCGGTGACCGGCTCCACCCAGAACTTGCGGACCGTGGTGTACCAGCGGGTCGTGCCGGTCGCGGCGACGTCCTCGGGCGTGATGCCCTTGACCGGCATGGACCTGGGGAACGGAACCTTCGTCCAGGGGATGGTCTGTTCGAAGTAGTAGACCGAGACACCGCGGAAGTCCCGCGTCCCCTTGTAGTGGATGGGTGCCGTCACGCGCGCCTGTGCGTCGAAGTACTCGTAGTCCCGCTTCTCCACCAGGAAGGGCCACTTGAACTCGATGCCCTCCCGTTTCACCGGGTCGCCGTCGACCATCTCGCCGGTGGCGTGGACCGGTTCCTGGGTGTGCGCGTCGAAGATGTAGCGCTCGGGGATCTTCGAGACCATCTTCCCGTCGGGCCCCTGGACATAGGAGAGGCCGTCCCAGACGACCACGTCCCGTCCCGCCGTCCGCTCGATCGCTTCCGAGGCCTCGACGTTGCCCTTGAGGGTCTGCACGATGGTGACCTTGGAGACCTTCTTGGCCGTGAACGAGTCGTAGTCGAGCAGGGTCGCGTCCTTCGCCTCCAGCACCATGTCCTGGTACTGGTTCGCCGGGACCTTGGCGAGGCGCGGGAAGGCGTACCAGCGCAGCAGCGGGGACAGCGCCGCGAAGAACACGGCGAGGGCGAGCAGGACCAGGCCGGCCTTGCGGCGCATCTCGGCCTCCCTCCCGGAGAGGTACGGCGGCTACGGGTGTGACGGAACCGTGGTCAGCATCGGCTTCGGGGACGTCGTCCCCGTCGGTGCGCCCACTGCCGTGATCGTGAGGACGAGCGCGAACGCGGCGGCGAGACCGGCCGCTGCGGCGATCAGGGCACGCATACGGGGCCTCCCCGGCGCCGACGCTGAGCTGATGGGGTGTCAGGTCGGGCACCGTAGCAACGGGCGGCCGAGATGAGAACAACTCGCACACACGAAAGCGGCACCCCTCGCCATGAACGGGGTGCCGCTTTCGTACGTATGAATGCGTACGAACGAACGGGAACGAACCGAGTACGACTGTTTACGCGCTCGGGGAAGCGCTCGCGGAGGCGGAGGCCGACGGGCTTGCCGACTCCGTCGGGGTCGTCGATTCCGTGGGGGTGGGTGCCGCCGTCACGGTCAGTTCGACCGTCAGGGTGGCGCCGCCGGTGGTGGTGATGCGGAGCAGGAAGGTGCCCGCGGTGTCGTCCGCGTACAGCTTGGGCAGCTTGAGCAGGCCGTTCGCGTCCGTCTCGAGGCCCGTGAGGGTGCGGACCGTGTTGCCGTCCGCGTCCTTGAAGTAGGGGCCCTTGTCGTTCACGGTCGCGTCGGACGCCGAGGTGATCAGGGTGGCGGTGGCCGCGACGCCGTCCGCGACGGCGCCGTCGTACGTCGCCTTCACCTCGACCTGGTCGGCGAACTCGCCGCCCGCCACACAGGTGAGCGCGGTGGTGCCGGTGCGGGCGAGGGTGTCGGCGGCGCGGGCGGTGACGGTGGCCGAGTAGTCGAGGGCGCCGACCGTACGGCCGACGACGACCGCGCGGACCGTGAAGTCGCCCGTCTTCTCGCCCGCCTTGAGCGCGGGTGCGACCGCGACTCCCACGCTGTTGGTGACGACCGTGGCGACGCTCTCGCCGCCGGTGAAGGTGGTGTCGGTGTCGCCGACGATCGTGAAGCGGATCCTGACCTTGCCGACGGCCTTGCCGGCCAAGGTCTCCGCGCGCGTGCTGATCTTCTTGGTGAACGTGTCGCCCGCCGTCGCGGTGAGCTTGGCGGTACCCGCGTCCTCCAGGTGGTGCACCGTGTCGGTGGGCGTGGGCACGGGGGTCGGGCTCGGCGCGGTGGGCTTCTCCGGCTTCGGCGGAGCCGGGGTGCTCGTCCCCGGCGTGCTCGGACCGGTGCTCGGCGTCGTCGTGTTCTGCGACGGCGTGGAACTCGACCCGGAGTTGCCGTCGCTGCGGTTGACGGGCACCGTGCCCGTGCCGTCCGGGACCTCGTGGGTGCCCTTGCGGTAGTACTCCAGCCACGACAGCACGAGGTTCAGATAGTCCGTCGAGTTGTTGTAGCTGAGGATCGCGCGGTTCAGGTCGGCCTGGGTCGACAGGTCCCAGCCGTACCGGCACAGGTAGTGGCCGGCGGCGAGGGCCGCGTCGTAGATGTTGTTGGGGTCTTCCTTGCCGTCGGCGTTGCCGTCGCGGCCGGCCCACGCCCAGGTGGACGGGATGAACTGCATGGGCCCGACGGCGCTGTCGTAGCTGCTGTTGCCGTCGTACGCGCCGTTGTCGGTGTCCCGGATGAGCGCGAAGCCGTTGCCGTCGAGCTGCGGGCCGAGGATCGGGCTGGTCGTCGTGCCGTTCGCGTCGACCTGGCCACCGCGGGCCTGGCCCGACTCGACCTTGCCGATGGCCGCGAGGAGCTGCCAGGGCAGGTTGCACTGGGGCTTGGCCGTGCCCAGCGCCGCCTCGGCCTTCTTGTAGGCGTCGAGGACGGTCGCGGGAATGCCGGCCTCGGCCTCGCCGCGCGACACCGGCGTGCCGATGGTCGACGACTGCGACGGGCTAGGACTGGGGTTCGGGCTGTTCAGGGGCGGAAGGTCCGTGTAGTACGGCGAGTTGCCGGTCGCGCTCGCGCTGTCGTCGGCCGTCGCGTCGGGCGTGGGCTGGGAGTCACTGGCGGTCTGTCTGCCCTGGTCGTCGACCACCACCCCCGGAGCCTGGGACGCGGACAGAGCCGCGACCGCGAGCGCGGCCACAGCGGTGGTCGCCGCTCCCTTGCGGAGCCTCCTGCCGATGTACGCCGCCATACAGAGAACCCCTCCCGTGGGCGACAAGTCGCCCTGTTCCGCCTATTTTTGCCCGGTTCCGATCGATCCAGACCAGCCCCGAGCAGTCTCGGTCAGCCTTGCAATCCGGCCATTTCGCCCGATTTCGCGCCTTGTTCGCGTGTTACGCCTTCATTGCGCTTCGGTGTTCGACCATGCTCCCCAGCAGGCCGACCCAGGCGACCCTACGACAACTTGCGTTGCACGGACACCCGTTCGTGCCCGTTATTCACCGATTGGCCACCTGTGATTCTGTCGCGTTCCGCAGGCCCGGGTGGCCCGCACGCGGTATTTCATTCACCTCTCCGACCGTCCATTCACCGCCCGCCGCAGCGTGCGGCCGTCCCGCATACTGGACGCCGATGATCACCGGGGCGGTTCGCCCTTGACCAACATCCGCTCCAGGGAGCCCACTTGCCGTTCACTCTCAGCCATGCGGCGGCCGTACTGCCCGCCGTACGCGCCGATGGAACCGGACGCGGCCGACTGGTACCGGCGGTACTCGTCACCGGCTCCTTCTCCCCCGACCTGACCTACTTCGCGGCGAGCGTCCTGCCCGAGGCGATGGAGTTCGGCACCTTCACCCACTCCTTCCCCGGCGTCTTCACCATCGACGTGGCCGTCGCCTGGGCGCTCGTGGGCCTGTGGCTGTTCCTGCGCGAGCCCCTGGTGGCCCTGCTGCCCCGCGCCCGGCAGGGCCCGACGGCGACCCTGCTGCGCTGCGGAACCCCACGCGCGCGGGTGACCCCGTCCCTGTTCCTCCGGTGGTACGCCTCGGCCGCCTTCGGCGCCCTCACCCATGTCGTCTGGGACGCGTTCACCCACCACGACCGGTGGGGGGTACGGCTGTTCCCCGTCCTGGACAGCGAACTGCGCGGCTCACCTCTGTACTGGTACCTGCAGTACGGCGGTTCGGCCCTGGCCGCGGTGGTCATCGCGGGGTTCGTCTACTACGCGCTACGGCGGACCGGCGCGGACAGGCCGACGGGCGTACCGACGCTGTCGGTACGGGACCGGTGGCTCGCCTGCGCCGTGATCGGCGGCTGCGCGACAGTGGGGGCGGTACAGCGGCTGCTGCGCTGGTGGGCGCACTGGGGCTCGACGGCCAAGCCGTGGGAGGTCATCCCGACCCTGTGCTTCGGAATCGGCGCGGGCCTGCTGCCGGGACTGCTCCTGTACGCGGCGGGGGTGCGAGCCTGGCGGCCCGGGGAACGGGCAGGAAATCATGCCCCTGGAGACCAGCGCCGCCGCCCGGAAGGCCGTACGGAAGGTCCTGCGGAGGGTCGTTCAGAAGGGCACGCGGACGATCACGCGGGCGGGCGCGCCGGGGGGCGTACGGGTTCCCGCTGACCGGGGCGGAGGGGGTGGCGCAGCCACCTGACCCAGATACGCCGGGCGGGGCCGGGGCGCGGGCCGAGGTGTGCGGTGACGGGGTTGCTTCCGGGGAGGCGGACGGTGCTCGCGTCGGCCGCGAATACCTGCACGGAACCCGTCCGGCGGCTGAGCATGCGTATACCCATGCCCGCATCCTGGTGGGCGTGCCCTGAGGAGGCGTGTCTGCGGGGGCCACGCGGGTGACGGGCCCTCCGGGGGTTGGGCGGTTCGTTGTCGGGCGCGGGCCCGGTGGGTCTTCTCGCGCAGTTCCCCGCGCCCCTTAAGACCCCGTCCGTCCCGATCCGTTTGGCTGCGGGCCCGGTGGGGGCTGGGCGCGCAGTTCCCCGCGCCCCTGAAGGACCCGGCCCTGCGGGCCGAAAAGCACGGGCGCAGCCCCTGCTTT
>NZ_JBSFDA010000160.1:0-23363 GCF_053593675.1 Streptomyces sp. NPDC002156
GAGGCGCTCACTCGCCTCACCCGCGACGGCGGTCAGGACGGCGTCGTAGTCGGCCGGAGACGCCGGCAGATCGTGCAACGCCCCTCGCTGGTGCGGGAGATGCAATGCCCTCAGTCCTTCATGCCCGGGGTGGCCATGGCGTGGTTCGTCGGAGTCACAAAGTCACGGAGTCACACGACGAGTGCGGGCCGGTGGGCGCGCAGTGCGACAGTCACAGTGTGCGGGCCGAGTCCGCCGATGTAGACGCGATTCCCGGTCGTCGCGTCGGTGCCGCCCACCACGGTGTAGTCCTGACCGGGGTCGTAGCGCAGTACGTCGCTCCGGTCCGGCCCGGCGAGGGGGTCGCCTGCCTGGAGGTCGGCCTCGACGCGGATCTCGTCGTCCCCGACCCGGTAGGTCATGGGCCCGCTCGTCAGGCACCAGCGTCCGTCGCCGATCGGTACGGCGCCCTCCGGCACACCGCCCGGCCGGAAGGTCAGTTCGAGGGACCAGGGCACCGGTGGTCCGCTGATGTCGATGCGCAGGTCGGCGCCGTCCTCCCGCAGGTCCACCTCGACGCTGGTCGTGTGGGAGACCTCGTCCTGAGGGCGGTCCGGGAAGGCCATCGAGGCGGAGAAGCGTCCGTCGTCCACCAGCCGGTAGACGCCGTCGTCCCGCCTCTCGTCCTTCGGGAGCGGCTGGTAGTAGGCGGCCGTGAGGGTCTGGGTGAGCCGGTAGCGGTTGTCGGCGGGCTGTTCCATGTCGGCGGCGCGGAACGGGCCCAGGTCGAAGAAGCCCCGGGAGAGACGGACCGAGTCGAGGACGGCGTCGCCGGCGAACAGGCGCAGGAAGGTGGGGTTGCAGGCGAGGCCCGAGCGGATGCGCCGGTGTTCGGGCACGTCGGAGCCGCCGTACACCACCGTGTGCGCGGTGGCCGAGACGCGGGTGGCGAGGCGTGCGGTCGTGAGGTACCGGTCGCGCGGAAGTGCCTCCTCGGCCGGGGCCGGCAGGACGCGGCACAGGTCCGGGGTGAGGAGGGTCTCCGCGAGCAGGTCGGGGTCGTCGATGCCGTCGGCGGCCGCCAGCCGCGCCACCCGGGCGAAGTCGCCCCGGCCGGTGCGGATCGCGAGCAGCCGGTAGTGCGGCAGGTAGGGCGCCAGCGGGAAGGGGTGCTTCTGGTCCTGGCGGCGCGAGTGGACGGTCTCCACCGTGCCGTCCGGCCTGATGAGGTCCAGGGTGGTGGCGAGGTTGCGTTCGACGGCGTACAGCAGGTCGGCGCGGCCGAGGACCTCCGCCAGCAGGAGCAGCGACGGGTTGGAGACGTGGGCCGCGTAGTTGGCGCTGCGTTCCGAGTACAGGCCGTCGGCGTCGATGTCGATGCCCTCGGAGAGCCACTCCTCGACGCGGTCGAGCAGGCGGTCGTCCGGGAACGACCGGTGCAGCCGGGCCAGTGCCGCCGACAGCTCCCAGCGGTGGTTCGGGGTGTGCACCCCGCCGGTGAGGAGACTGCCGGTGGCGGCGTCGGCGATCTCGGCGAGCGCGGCCGTGACGTCGTGGAGTTCGGGGCCGCCGCCGGCGGCGAGGACGTGCGCGTCGCACACGTCGTTGACGGTGAAGCCGGAGTCCGGCGGCGACTGCACGTTGTCGCCGCCGGCGAAGAGGCCGGTGCCGGTCTGCGTGGCCCGGAGGGCACGCAGGTGGGTCATGGCGGCGGCGACGGCCTGTCCGCTGTCGTGCAGTGCCGAGTCCGGGGACCGGTATGCCGCGATCAGGGTCTTCACCCGCCGCGCCAGACCACGGTGTGGCACACCGGCGGGTTCCTCGTCGGGGCGTGCCGTCAGCGGGGCGGCCTGCCGGTCGGCGGCGTGGGCCGCCGCACGGACGAACTCGTGGTCGAGCGGGACGTACAAGGTCAGTCCTTCAGGCCGGCGTTGATGTCGGCGTTCATGACGTACTTCTGGAACACCAGGAAGACGACGATCAGCGGGATCATGGAGATGACCGATCCGCCGAGCAGGACCGACCAGTTGATGTTCTGTGCCCCTACGAGGCTCTGGATGCCGATCTGCACGGTGAACTTCTCGGGGTCGTTCAGCATCAGCAGCGGCCAGATGTAGTCGTTCCACCGCCACTGGAACGACAGGATGGCGAGCGTCAGCGCGATGGGCCGGGAGAGCGGCACCATGATCCGCAGGAAGATCGACAGCTCCTTGGCGCCGTCGATGCGGGCGGCCTCGATGAGCTCGTCGGGGACCGTCAGGAAGAACTGGCGGAACATGAAGCACCCGGTCGCGGTGAGCAGAGCCGGGAGGATGATGCCGGTGAGCGAGTTGTAGAAGCCGAGGTCGCGGACCACCAGGAACAGCGGGGCGAGCATGACCTCGGCCGGCAGCATCGTGGTGGCCAGGATGCAGAGGAAGAAGGCCTTGAGCCACTTGTTGTCGTACTTGGCCAGCGCGTACCCGGTGCAGCAGCTGACTCCCACCGTGAGGATCGTCGCGATCACACACACGAGGGTCGTGTTGATGAAGTACTGGGCGAAGTTGGCGCTTGCCCACGCCGCCTTGTAACCCGACACGGTGGGGTTCTCCGGGAACACCGTCAGCGGAAGGGAGAACAGGTCTCCCGCCGGCTTGAAGGAGCTGAGGACGAACCACAGCACCGGAATCCCGTAGAGGCCCGCCAGGACCCACAGCAGAGTCGTCGGGGCGATCGCGCGCCGAAGCCCGCCGGTTGCCGAGCCGCGGTTCCTCTTCTTGGAGACGGCCCGTACGGAGTCGGCGTCGACCTTGCGCGGCATGTCTGTGGTTGTCATCGGTTCTCCACCCGCCGGTTGACCATCATCTGGATGACCGCGACGCCCATCAGGATGAGCATGAGCACGAACGACGCGGCGCTCGCGTAGCCGATCTGGCCTGCCTTGAACCCCGTCTGGTAGATGTACTGGACAAGCAGGTTGTTCGACGTTCCGGGTCCGCCGCTGTTGAGGGAGGCGAACACCGCGTATTCCTTCATCGCGTGGATCGTGTTGAGCAGGATGACGATGAAGGAGGTGGGCGCGATGCTCGGCAGTGTGATGCTGATGAACTGGCGCCACGGACCGGCGCCGTCGAGCGAGGCCGCTTCGTAGTACGACGTCGGTACGTTCTTGATCGCCGCGATGAACAGCAGCATGGAGAAGCCCGTCCAGGCCCAGGACGCCGCCACCACGACCACGATCAGTGACAGGTCCGCGTTCGACTGCCACGGAACGGCGCTTCCGCCGACCTTCTCGATGAGGTAGTTGACCAGTCCGAAGTTCTCACCGAACAGCCATCGCCACAGGACACCCACGATGATGGGCGACAGAAGCCACGGGATGAAGAAGAAGAGGCGGGCGACCGACGCGCCCTTGGCGTGCTTGCTCACCAGCACGTTGGCGATGAGCAGCGACAGCACGAAGTTCAGCGGGACGAAGAGCACGGTGTACAGCAGCGTGCGGGTCATCGCGTCGTAGAAGGTCGAGTCCCCGAGCAGCTTCTGGTAGTTGTCCAGTCCGACGAACTGGAACGACCCGATGCCCGTGTAGTTCGTGAAGGAGTAAACGAGCCCGATCACCGCCGGCCAGACGAAGAACAGCGCGAAGAGCACGACATTGGCCGCGATCAGGACGAGCGGCGCGAGGGTGTACTTACTGCGGCTCTTGCTGCGGCTCTTGGGCGGGCTCACGGACACGTCCGAGGCTCGTTGTGTCATCTTCCTGACTCCGTGCTGGTGGATGGGATTGCGGTGGGCTCACGCCATGAGCCCGGCATCACGCGAACGTCCAGGTCCGGGCGGCGGTGGCTCGCACCGCCGCCCGGACCTGGGGCCTACGACGCGCCGCCGACCTGCTGGTTGTAGCCGGCCACGATGTTCTCCAGGGCCTTGTCGGCCGACTGCTCACCGTTGATCGCCTTGCCGATCTCCGCCTTGGTCGGGTCGTCGGTGAGGCTCTTGCCCTTCAGCGCCCAGTTCGTCTGCGCGACGTTGAAGTAGCCGGAGATGGGGGCGTAGAGCGGGATCGACTCGTTGTAGAGCTTGAACGCCGCCTGCGCCGCCTCGGACTTGAAGGGGTACGTCGGGTTCAGACCGCTCTCGACCGGCAGGAACCCGGACGCCTCGCACAGCGCCTTGTAGTGCTCGGGCTCGTACAGCCAGGAGATGAACTTGTTCGCGGCGGTGGCCGCGTCGCTGTTGTTGTTGAAGCCCACGACCATGCCGCCGCTGTTGACGTCGCTGGCCTGCACCGGCTCGGCGGGGGTCGGGACGCTCGCCCACTCGAACTTCGTGACGCTCTCCGCGAAGGAGGCGACCTGCCACACACCGGACCAGTAGGCGACGACGTCACCGCTCTGGAACATGGCCGACGGGTCGGCGCCGCTGGTCCACACCGACTTCGGCATGGTCTTGTCGTCGTTCCATCCGACGAAGGTGTTCACGGCCTTCTTGGTCGCCTCGTCCGCCGAGAACTTGCCGGAGGAGTCGGCGTGCATGTACTGCCCGCCCATCTCGTACACCATGGCGCGGAGTCTGGACGGCGACTGGTCGAAGGTCAGGGAGTACTTGGCCTTGGTCTTCTCCCGGACCTCGTTCGCCGCCTTGATGAACTCGGTCCAGGTCCAGGTCTTGGAGGGCGAGGTCGGGTAGGAGACGCCGGCCTTCTCGAAGAGCGACTTGTTGATGAACATGCCGGACGCGGTGACGTCCGAGGGGATGGACAGCACCTTCCCGGACGAGTCCTTGGCGACGAAGTTGGCGTTGATCTTGTTGGTCTTGTTGTTGGCGATGGAGCTGAGGTCGAGCAGCTTGTTCGACCAGATCGGGTCGATCTTCGGCACCGCCGCCACGTCGGGCAGGGAACTCGCCTGCGCGGCGTTGCGCAGCTTCGCGTCGTAGCCGTCGTAGGGGATGTTGACGAGCTTGACGTCGACGCCGGTTTCCTTCTTGTACTCCGCCACCGACTTCTTCCAGCCCGCGTCCTGCCCCGGAACCGTGGAGATCCAGAACGTCAGCGACTTGGACGTACCGCCCGAGTCGGAGCCCCCTCCACAGGCGGAGAGCAGCATGGCGCCTGCCGACGCGGCGGCAGCGAGGGGAACCAGGCGGCGCATACCGCCGCGGCCGAGTCGGCTGGAGCGCCGCACACCCACAGTGGTCATCTTCGATCCCTTTTTTTCGGTAGGGGGCAGAGCACGGCGCCGACCGAGGCGGCACTGGTGCATTTTGCAGGAAGGTTGCTTTCCGGGGGGCGCAGCCTCGCCCGGCCGCGTCGTCCACGCGGGGCGGGATCCCCGGCCTGCTGGCCGTCACCGCACGGGCACGCCCTCGTGCGGTTGCCGTACGTCGAGTACGGGCGGGAGGCTCGCCCCAAGCCGGCGTCCCGGCCGACTTAGAAAGCGCTTGTCCGGACATTGGCAGACCGAGTCCGAAACCGTCAATGCTTCGTCCGCGCCGCCTCGGTCACGGTTTGGACTCCCCTGACGACCGCGAGCCGCGCCGCGCCCACCACCGTGCCGAGATCACCGACCTGGCTGCTGACCACCTCGGTGGGCCAGCTCAGCCGCTCCAGCTCGGCCCGCACACCGGGCAGGAGCTGCGGAAACGAGCCGGTGCTGCCGCCCAGGACGAGCAGCCCGGGGTCCAGTACGGCGGTCACCGCGGCGGCCAGCCGGCCCACGTCCACCGCGTGCCGGTCGACGATCGCGCGGGCCGTGGCGGCGCCCTCTCCGGCCAGCGAAAACAGCCGATCGACCGTATGGGGGCACGAAACGTCGGATTCCGGCCAGACCTCGGCGGCCCGGCGCAGCAGGGAGCGGGCGCCGATGTACTCCTCCAGGGCCTCGTGACGGGGCTCCAGGTCGTCGTCCCAGGGGTAGGGCAGCCGGGCGAGCTCTCCGGCCGCCCCGTTGGCCCCGGCCAGCACATGGCCCCCCACGACGATGCCGAGACCGATACCGACACCGATCCGCAGATAGCCGAAGGTGTGCCGGCCGCGCGCCGCGCCCTCGTGCAGTTCGGCGAGCGCGGCGCAGTTGACGTTGTTCTCGAGATGGACGGGCACCCCGGGCGGCAGTGCCACGGCCACCGCGTCGAAGACGGGTCCCGCCTTGGCGGTCGCCGGACGGACGGTGCCCTCCTCGGCGCGGGCGGTGACGTCACCGACGGCCACGACGATGGTGCGCAGCGGAGCGTCGGCGGGGAGTGCGGACAGTGCTTCGCGCACCACGTCGGCGGCCTCCTCGCGGGAGCCGGTGGCCTCGGCGAGCAGGGTGCCGTCCAGAGCGCAGCCGCGTGCCCTGGTCAGGGCGGGGCCGAGGTCGACGGCGAGTACGGAGCCCGCCGCGGGTCCGAGCCCGTATACGGCGGCGGAACGGCCCGTACCGCCGGAGGCGATGCCCGAGTGGGCGGCGAGCCCGGCGCTCTCCAGCTCCGCCACGGCGGAGGACACGGTCGGCTTCGACAGGCGCGCCAGACTCGCGAGCTGCGGCCGGGTGGCCGTGCCCGCCCCGGCCAGCACGGCGAACACCGCGCTCGCGCTCTCGGTCAGGCGGGGGGCCTTCGCCACGTCGTGTTCCACAGTCTCCCCAAGGTCGAAGGCCGCGCTCCCCCAGCAGCTCGATGTCGTGGGATGCGGCGATGGGACGCCCTGGTACCGCGGTTTCCCGCCGCGTTCCGGCCCGTTCGGACCACCGTCGCGGCCGGGTGCGCGATACCTCTTGACACGCACTGTACTTCGTTAGTTAACTTCCTAACGAATGTCACGGTACTCGCCTGCCGTGTCCGCGAAGAGGCCTGTCCCGGGGCCTCCTTAGCTCTTCTGCAGCTCTTCCGTACGTCAGGTTTTCCCTGCTCCAGACACGGTTCGCCCACCGTCGCAGCCACCGCGCAACGACGAAAGAGGATCCGTGCAGGACTCCGCGCCCATCGCCGTCGGTATCGACGTGGGCGGTACCAAGACCCACCTCCGCGCCGACGCGGGGAGCGTCACCGTCGCCGATCATGTGCGTTCGAGCAGCGGTTGGCGGCCACACGACCCCGTGGCCGCCGCCGACTGGCTGTGCGCCCTGGTCGGCGAGGCGCTGCCCGCGGGCACCCTCCCCTCCTCGGTCGCCGTGGGCGGTCACGCCTGTGAGACGCCCCGGCAGTGCGAGGAGATCCGCTCCGTCCTTCAGGAACGTCTCGGCGTGCCGTGTCTGGTGGTCGGCGACGCCGAACTGCTGGTCCCGGCGGCGGGACTGGACAAGGGTGTCGGCCTGGTCGCCGGCACCGGCTCGGTGGCCGTCGGGCGGCGTTCCGACGGCACTCTCGTCCAGGTCGGCGGCTGGGGTGCCGTCCTCGGCGACGAAGGAGGGGCCGCGGGTCTCGTGCGCGAGGCGGCGCGGGCCGTCTGGGCCGCCCATGACCGGGGCGAGGCGCCCGACGCGCTCGCCGCGGGGCTCATATCGGCCTTCGGGGTGAGTGAAGTGCCCGCGCTGGGCGCCGCGTTGGAGAGCGCCACGGATGTCTCGGCCGAGTGGGGCCGGCACTCCCCCGTGGTGTTCGAGGCCGCGGAGAGGGGTTCCCTGATCGCCGAAGAGGTGATCGCGGAGGGCGGCAGGTCGCTCGCGTCGCTCGTGGTGCGGCTCGCCGGACGCGGGGTCGCCGTCGACGACGTGGTGGTCTCGGGCGGTACGGTGCTCGCCCAACCCGCCCTGCACGACGCGCTGTTGGCGTCCCTTGCCATACTCGTCCCCGGTGCGCGGCTGCGGCCGTTGCGGGTGGCGCCGGTGACGGGTGCCGTGGCGTTGGCCCGTTCACTCGTATGACACGTTCCGGCCATTGAGCAATCCCCGGCCGGACATCGCCCGACCGTAGATCTTCACCCGTACGACTCACCCTCATCACAGGCCACCTGTGGCCGGCACGCCTCATGTGCTCGTCTCATGTGCTCGCCGAGGCGCAGTCGCCCGCACCACCTTCCCTCCTGGCCGCACGGCCGAAGAACTCCAGAGAGGCACGCGCATGCCGTCTTCAGACGGACTCCACACCACCGCGTCGTCGGTCCGGCCCGCCCTGAACCGGCGGAGCATCCTCAAGACCTCCCTGGCCGCGTCGGCCGGTCTGGTCGTGGCCCCGACCGTGCTCACCTGGGCGAGCGTCGAGGAGGCGAGCGCCGCGACCGCCGCCTCCTCGGTCGAGGCGAGGTCCGCGACCACCGCCGCCGCGTTCGTCGACGACTACACGACCAACATCGTCGCCAACCAGACGCCCGAGACCAACGCCGTGCTCCGGATCCTCGGCGGCTTCGCCAAGGTGTGGAAGACCGGCGCCGCCTGGAACACCGGCATACCGCTGATGCCCGAGGTGCTGCGCGCCAACGTGCGCTACTGCGCCCGCATCACCCAGGCACGCACCGAGGCGCAGGCGAAGGAGGCGTTCGTCTACGACCGCCAGCACCAGAGCTACGCGATGATCGCCGCGCTGGGCCCACTGGCCGACCTGTACAAGGCGGGTGCCAAGGCGGTCACGTCGATCACGGCGGCGCCGGACACCACGCCCGCGACCACGATCAGCGACTCCGTCCCGGCGGGCGCCCCGGCCGGATCCGCGCTCGGTGCGGGCTCGTACACCTCGGACCTCGGTCAGGTGGCGAAGCTGGTCGACACCGTGCGCGGTCCGTTCGCCTCCGGCAACCCCGCCAAGTTCGCCTTCCAGTACCCGCGTCCGTGGCGCATGAACGAGGACAGCGAGGTCGTCCCCACCGGCGCGACCGACGCGCTGGGCTTCCCGGTGTACGAGTCCGACGTGGTCGTCGTCACGCAGTTGCTGCGGCAGCGCGGCACCAACCCGGCCGAGGACGGCGGCTTCCCCAGCGGCCACACCAACGCCTTCCATCTGGCGGCGCTGGCGTTCGCGTACGCGGTCCCGGAGCGCTTCCAGGAGATCGTGACGCGCGCCTTCGAGCTGAGCCACACCCGGATCATGTCGGGCATGCACTCCCCCGTCGACGTCCTGGGCGGGCGGATCATGGCCACCGCCCTGGCCGCCGCCGCCCTCGCCGACCCGGCCAACGCCGCTCTCAAGGCTGCGGCGCGCGCCCAGGCCCTCGCCTACTTCCAGGCGCAGACCGGCACGACGGCGGACACTCTGAACGCCTACGCGCACCCCGAGGCCGGCGACGCGTACGCGGACCGGGACACGAACCTCCGTACGGTCACGCCGAAGTTGACGTACATACTCAACCGCAAGGGCCGCGACCAGGCGCTGACCGTGCCCAAGGGCGCGGAGGTGCTCCTTGAGACGCGTCAGCCGTACCTGGACGCGGCGCAGCGGCGCGCGGTGCTGCGCACGACCGCGCTGCCCGCCGGGTACGTCCTGCTCGACGGCGCCGAGCAGTGGGGCCGGCTCAACCTGTTCGCCGCGGCGGACGGTTATGGCTCCTTCGAGTCCGACGTGACCGTCTCGCTGGACGCGGCGGCGGGCGGTTTCGGCGCGGCCGACACGTGGCGCAACGACATCGACGGCCGGGGCGGACTGACCAAGACCGGCACCGGCACGCTCACGCTGACCGGGCACAACAGCTACACGGGCGGCACGGTCATCGAGGAGGGCACGCTGGTCTCCTCCTCGGCCCACGGTCTTGGCCACGGCGACGTCCAGGTGCAGGGTGGCACGCTGCGGGTGACCGAGCCGGTCCAGCTGCACGGCACGTACTCCCAGAAGTCGGCGACGCTCGCGGTGACACTGCGCGCGGGCCGTCGCAAGGAGGTCGTGACGGTGACGCGCCGGGTGGTCCTGGAGAAGGGCAGCGTCCTGTCGCTGACCCTCGACTCCGAGAAGCCGCCGACCGTGGGCAGTGTCGTCTCCGTGATCGAAGCCCCGGTGGTGCGGGGGCAGTTCGACCGCATCGAGGTGAACTCGGACACCGTCCGCGCCGTCCCGGTGTACACGTCGGAGGGTCTGTCGGTACGACTCCTGAAGCGGTAATGCACGCTGCGGGGCGGGAGCTGATGCGAGAGTAGGGCCATGGCCCGGCTCCGGATCACTCCCGCCGCCGCGCGGTCGGCGTCGCCGCGGTGCGACCGATGACGCGCGACCGGCACACGGTTCTCGCCCCGTCCGCCGTCGAGGCCCCGGTGGAGCTGCTCCCCGGCACCGCCCCCTCGCCCCCGACCGCACGCGCACGGCTGCTCGCCCTGCTGAGACACCACCGGCGCCTGCTGGTCCCGCTCGCCGTGGCCGTCCTGCTCCTCCAGATGGCCGTCGCGATGATCACCACGGCCGTCGAGCAGACGCCCACCATCGACGAGCCCGTGTACGTCGGCACGGCGGCCGTGTACCTCCACGAGCACAGTCTGCGCCTCAACCCCGAGCACCCGCCGCTGGGCAAGCTGATCGTCGCCGCCGGAGTCGCCGCGGCCGGCCCGCACTTCGACCGGCACTTCGAGGGCAACCAGGGCCAGATGGGCCGCCATCTGCTCTACGAGTCCGGCAACGACCCCTGGCGGCTGATGCTGTGGGCACGCCTGCCGGTGATCGTGCTGACGCTGCTCTTCGGGCTCGTGGTGTTCTCCTTCGGCAGTGAACTCGCCGGTGCGGTAGGCGGGTTGGGGGCGCTCGCCCTGTACGCGTTCTCGCCGGACGTCGTCGCGCACGGCTCGCTGGCCACGCTCGACGTACCGGCGGCCGGGTTCGTGCTGACGTCGGTGTGGCTGCTGTGGCGGGCGCGGCGACGGCCCCGTCTGTGTCTCCCGCTCGCCGGACTGGCGCTCGGGGCCGCCGTCGCCACGAAGATGAACACACTCGCCGCGGTCCCGGTACTGCTTCTGCTGGCCGGTCTGTCGGTGTGGCACGCCCGGTACACCTCGGCTCCGGGGGCACACCGGAAGCTGCTCGTGCGCGCCGTGGCGGGCGCGGCCCTGGTGGCGCTGGTCGCGGTCGCCGTCGTATGGGCGTCGTATCTCGTCGTCGATACCCGGCTGCGCTGGACGCCGAGCGCGGGCCAGGTCCCGGTGGTGCACGGGCTGCGAGGGCAGCTGGCCGGGCTGCTGCCCTTCCCGGAGGCCTACCGCGACGGGATGCGGATGCAGTTCGGCCTGGAGAACGCGCACTGGGAGGGCTTCCTCTTCGGGCGGCACTACGAGGGTTCCCGCTGGTACTACCTGCCGGCCGCGCTCCTGGTGAAGACACCGCTGGGCATGCTGGCGCTGTGGGCCGCGGGTACCGTCGCGTTTGTGACGTCCCATCAACTCCGGCCAGTGGCGCCCTACTTGCTGCTCCCGACGGCCGTACTGCTGGCCGCCGCCATGGAGGGGGAACGGAACTTCGGGGTGCGGTACGCCATCTTCGTGCCGATGTTCGGTGCGCTGGCGGCGATCGGGGTGCTCGCGCTGCGGCGGCGGTGGGTGCCGTTCGTCGCGGCAGGGCTGCTGGTGTTCGTGGCGGTCAGTTCGCTGCGGACGTTCCCGTTCTATCTGCCGTACGCCAACGAGGCGTTCGGGGGTTCGGCGAAGACGCACGAGCGGCTGCACGACTCCAACGTCGACTGGGGCCAGGACCTGGGGCGGCTCGCGGACCGGCTGCGGGACCGGTACGCGGGCCAGCACGTCTGGCTGGTCTACAAGGGCAGCGGTGTGCCGTCGTACTACGGGATCCGCGCGTCGGATCCGCGCCGTCAGCCCGAACGGAAGGTGCGCGGACTGCTGGTGGTGTCGGACTCCTCGATCGCCAAGGCGACGGGCCGGCTGGCGGTGCTGATCCACACCAGCCACGAGGTCGACGAGGTCGGCCACTCGATCACGATCTTCCGCCGGTGAACGGTGAGCTATGTTGAGTCGCTGTGGGAGACGAACGAGGCTCATCGGTGCCATCGCCGCAGCAGGCACGCGCCCAGGCGTCCGCGATCACCTCGGGGAAGACCGCCCCTGAGGCGGAGGCGGCGCCGGCCTCCCGGCTGCGGGAGCTGTTCGACGGGCCCCGGCTCTCCCCCGGGCAACGGCGCATCGCGCAGTATCTGATCGAGCACATCACCGAGGCCGCGTTCCTGTCGATCACGGACCTCGCGGACCGCGTCGGCGTGAGCCAGCCGTCCGTGACCCGGTTCGCGGCGGCCGTCGGCTTCAGCGGCTACCCCGCGCTGCGCGAGCGGCTCCAGGCGATCGCGCTCAGCACTCTCGCGAGCGCGCCGGGCACGGCGGAGGAGAACCGGAGCAACGAACTCCAGGCGGCCGTGGACGCCGAGATCGCCAACCTGGAGAACCTGCGGCAGGACTTCGCCGACCCCGACCGGGTGATCGAGGTCGGCCGCAGCCTGTCGCGCTCGACTCCGCTGACCGTGCTCGGGCTGCGTATCTCCGGGTCGCTGGCCGAGTACTTCGCCTACGCCGCCCGCCGTATCCACCCCGACGTGCGCCTGGTGACCCGGGGCGGCAGTGTCGCCTACGACGCGCTTCTCCAGTCGCGGGAGGCCGGGGGCACCTGGGTGCTGGCCTTCTCGATGCCCCGGCACGCGCAGGAGACGCTCACCGCGGTGCAGGTGGCCCGGCGGGCCGGGCTGCGGGTGGCCCTGATCACCGACCTGGCGCTCGGCCCGCTGGCCGACGAGGCCGACATCACCTTCGCCACCGGCACGGGCTCCCGGCTGGTCTTCGACTCGTACGCCGGGCCCGCGGTGCTGTCGGCCGCGCTGCTCCAGGCCATGACGGACGCCGATCCGGAGCGGACCCAGGGGCGCCTGGAGGAGTACGAACAGAGCGCCGACCTGCACCAGTTCTTCCTCCGGGACTGAGTCCGCCCCCCTCTCATCCGCGCAGACCAACATATGGGCGTATGAGCGTTCATCCCGTTTTGTGCATGAATTTTTTCATACTTCTTGCAAACCGGACGGCATATATAAATACTGCTCACGGACCCGCTGCCGCCGTCTCCTACCCGCGTCGGCGCCTCGGGTGTCCGGACGGGTGTCGCCTGCGCGTACGCCCGTTGCGGCCCCGGCCATCCCCTAGGCCGGGGCCGCTGAATACCGTCGCCACCCTGTCGACGCCGCACTCCCGGAAGCGATGACCATGCCTCTGACCTCCACGATCGCCACGCGGACCGGCCCGGACTGGCCGTGTCAGGTCAAGATCCCCGGCAGCTACGACTGGGAGCGCTCGGCGGTCAAATGGCTGCGCGAGCTGGTGCCGACGCGCTACGCGGGCTACCCGACGCTGATCCGCCACCCCATCCTGCTGGCCCGCCACGCGCACATCCAGGTCCAGCACGAGATCCGGGTCGCCCGCACCGCCCTCCAGACGGCCCGCGCCGACCTGCCCGGCCTGGGCCTGAGCGAGTCGGTCATCGAGCACACGATCAAGATGTACGCCGCCGAGGTGCTCCAGCTCCAGCACATCGCCCGCAGCATCCGCGAGGTCACCCAGGCCCTGGTCGACACCCACGCCGCCCGCTGAACGGCGACCAGGGCACTCAGGACGCCGTGCGGGACTCCAGGTCCTTGCGTGTGTCGTCGCCGTAGACGCCGGTCTCGTCGCCGCGGATGCCGTACCAGAGCTGGAAGCGGGCCACGGCCTCGGCGAGGGCGGTGTCGTAACTGCCGCTCGTGGCGCCGTCGGTGTAGACGTCCGGGATGCGCAGCAGGCGTTCCTGGAGTTCGGTCACCTCGGGGCCGCTGTCCCCTTCCTTGAGAAAGCCGGGGTCGGCCGCGGCCGGTGCCGACGCGCTGGGAGCGGTCGAGGGAGCGGAGGGGGCCGGCCCGGCCTCCTCGCCCTGGGCGTTGCCCGGGAGCAGCAGGGCCGAGCCGAAGCCGACCAGGGCCGCCGCACCGACGGCGACCACGACGGCGACGCGGCGCAGGTTCGGCCCGAACCCGAAGCCGGTCTCGGCCTGTTCCCTCCGTTGGGCACGTCTGCGCGGGGCGACCGGGGGCAGTTCCTGCGTGGCGTCCTCGGCGCCGGGCGCCGGGCTGGGCAGGGTCACGGCCTCATAGCCCTCGGGCACGGCGGCCATCGCCTCATCGTGCTCCCGCATGAGCTGCGCCAGCGCCTCGGTACGGCGTCGGCGCAGGACGCGCGTCGGCTCCAGGGTCCGGCGGCGTTCCGGCCGGCCCGGTGCGGGCGGTGTCGACACTCTGCTCCCCTTCCCTGCGTACGGACTGCGGCACGGTTTTCTGTCCGTTCCGCACAAGAACCGCGGACGGCGATGCCGTCGGCTCCGTGGAGTGATACGCGGTCGGGGGCCGCCGGGTTCAGCGCGACGGGCGGAGGTTGGCGGAGGCCGCGGGAAACGCGGCGCCGGCCGTATCTCTGGGGGCACTCAGTTCCCCGTACGCAGCGCACTGAGTGCCATCGGCCTCGCTCTGATGCTAGTTTCCCGTCCATGACCAAACCGCCCATGCGGGACGCCCTGGTCGCGGCGGCCTTCCAGCTGTTCCTGGAGCGGGGCTACGAGCAGACCACCGTGGACGAGATCGTGGCGCTCGCCGGGGTCGGGCGCCGGTCGTTCTTCCGCTACTTCCCCTCCAAGGAGGACGTGGTCTTCCCGGACCACGAGCGGTGCCTGGCCGACATGACGGCGTACCTCGCGGAGAGCCCCGAGGACGCGGAACCGGTCGGGCGGGTGTGCGCCGCCGCCCGCATGGTGCTGCTCATGTACGCCGAGAACCCGGCCTTCTCCGTCCAGCGCTACCGCCTCACCAAGAAGGTGCCCGGGCTGCGCGCGTCCGAGCTGTCGGTGGTCTGGCGGTACGAGCGGGCCCTGGCCGCGTATCTGCGCGAGCGGTTCGCCGGCCGGCCCGACGGAATGCTGCGGGCCGATGTGATCGCGGCGGCCGTCGTCGCGGCCCACAACAACGCGCTGCGCTCCTGGCTGCGTTCGGACGGGGAGGGCGACGCGACCACGGCCGTCGACCATGCCCTGGACTATGTGAAGGCAGCGTTCGGCACCCCGCCCCCGGGCTCCGGCGGGAAAGAGGCCGAAGCGGGGACCGAGGACGTGGTGGTCCTCGTCTCGCGGCGTGGGGCGCCCATGTGGCGGGTCGTCCAGGAGATCGAGTCCGCGCTCACCAAACAGCCCGAGAATTGAGGGTACGCAGTGCCTTTACGCGTGACACTGAGTGCCATACCCTGAGGTCGTGCACGGTGGCACGGCGAACCGCGCACTTCGGATTCAGGCCGAGCGCAGGGAGATGACACCGTGTACCACTCACTAGGCGCCACTCGTCCGATGGCCGTCGGTTCCGCCACGGGCCTGCTCGACGCCCCGGCCGACACGAACACCCTGGTCTTCCAGCGCTGCGGCTGGTGCGCCACCGCGATGTACCACCGGCTGCTGTGCCCGGTCTGCGCGGGCAGCGACCTGCGTACGGAGCGCAGCGAGGGCACGGGCACGGTCCGGCACGCCACGGTGGTCCACCGGAACACGCCGGCCGCGCGCAATGTGTCGCTGGTCGAGATGGCCGAGGGCTTCGTCGTACGCGGCCGGGTGATGGGTCCGGCCGCCGGCATCCACAGCGGGGACCGGGTCCGGCTGGCCACCGCGAAGGACCCGGTGCGCGGCGAGCCGGTGTTCCAGCTCCTTGACGAGCCGTACCGCGCCTGGATCTGACGTTCCGGCCGACGGTCTGACAGTCCGTCAACTCCCTTTCCTCCTTCTCCACTTCCCCACAGGCAACCCACAGGTCTCCGATCCCGTCCTCCGGGGCGAGAGGGGCCGTCGGGGAACCGGGGCTCCTGAGCAAGGGCCAGGAGGAGGAGACCATTGCTACGTGCCCGGCGAATATGGGTCACCGCTGCGGCGGTACTCGCGGTGGTGGGGGCATCGCCAGGATGGGCGCAGGCGGAGCCGTCGCCCCGGTCGGAGGTGGCGGCCCAACAGCTGCCCGCTGGCTGGACGTTCACCGGTGAGGGTGCGGAGCGGCAGCTCGTCTGGCGCTCCGGCAGACCGGTGCCGATGGGTGACGCGCGCGTCGAGTTCTACGCGGGCGACCGGTTGCTCGGCAGGCCCACGGCCGCGAAGGACGGCCGGACGTTCCGGCTCCCCCTCGAAGACACCCTGAGCGCCAGGGGACTTCAGGGGACCAAGGGGTTCGAGGACCTCCAAGTGCGCGCCGGTGGACGCCGGTTGGACGCGGCCGGACTAGCGGCGGCCCCTGAGGAGCGGCGCGCCGCGATCGCCCCGCCCGCCCTGGCCCCGGCCAATCCCGTCGACCCCGGCAAGCCGGGTTCGTACCGTACGGTCTCGGGCGAGTACACGCTCGACTCGGTGAAACTGCCCGGGATGTCCGTGCCGGTGGAGATGAAGGCCGTGGTGGTCGCGCCGACCGGCGCCTCCGGCCGCAGGCCCCTCGCGCTGTTCCTGCACGGACGACACTCCACCTGCTACAAGCCCGGCACGGACGAGATCAGCGGCGCGTGGCCCTGCCCGGCCGGCGAGAAGCAGATCCCGAGCTACCGGGGCTATCTGCGCGACCAGAAACTCCTGGCGTCGCAGGGCTATGTGACGGTGTCGATCTCCGCCAACGGCATCAACGCCCAGGACGGCCCGATCGAGGACGCCGGGGCACAGGCACGCTCCTCCCTCGTCCGGCAGCATCTCGCCCGCTGGGCCGACTGGACGGCGAACCGGCCCTCGGCACCGGCGGTCGTCCGGAACGCTCCGGTCGCCGACCTCTCGCGCGTGCTGCTGGTGGGTCACTCGCGCGGCGGCGAGGGCGTGAACAGGGCCGCGATGGACAGCCTGTACCGTCCGCCGGCCGACCAGGACGGGTACGGCGGCCCGGTGCGCTGGAACATCCGGGGTACGGTCCTCATCGGCCCGACGATCTTCGGACAGAACCCGGTCGCCGACGTGCCGTCGGTGACGATCCTGCCGGGCTGTGACGGCGATGTGTCCGATCTCCAGGGCGAGTTGGCCCTGGACGGCACCCGTGGCATCAGCCGGGGCGCCGCCCTGCACAGCGCGGTGTACGTGATCGGCGCCAACCACAACTACTTCAACACCGAGTGGACGCCGGGGCAGGCGCAGGCACCGGCGGACGACGACTTCTGGTCGGACCCGGACGCCAAGGACCCGGTGTGCGACGTGGGCGCCCGGACCCGGCTGACCGCCGACCAGCAGCACAAGGCGGGCGCGAGCTATATCGCGGCGGCGGCCCGGCTGTTCGTCGCGGGCGACGACCGGGTACGTCCGCTGCTCGACGGCTCCGGCCGACGCGCACCGTCCGCCGACCCGGCGCGCGTCCTCACGCACGCCGTGGGCGGGAACCGCTCCGCCGGCATCCTGCCGGACGGCGCGGTGACCGTGCAGGGCGGCGGCGGACGGCTGTGCTCGGCGGTGGACGACCGGCCCTCGGCCAGGTGCCTGGCCGCGGACAGCGGCGGTGAGTCCCCGCACTTCGCGGGCTGGATGACGCAACGGGAGGTGGGCCGCCGCGCGGTCACCTTCAAGTGGTCGCAGCCCGGAACCGCGGTGCACGTGCGTCCCGAGCGGCCGGTGTCCCTCGGCGGCGCCAAGGGCCTCGCCCTGCGTGTCGTCGTACCGCCCAACACCACCGGGACACAGCTGGACGTGTCCGTCACCGACACCGCGGGCAAGCGCGCCACCCTCGGCCGGGTCCGGGTGGACGGGCTGCCCGGGAGCAATCGGACGGCCTCGTACTGGGCGCGGGAGGTCCGCGTACCGCTGTCCGCCGCCGCCTCCGCCGGGGTCGACCTGCGCAAGGTGCGCAGCGTGGACCTGACTCCGCGCAGCCGCTCGGGGCAGGCCTGGCTGATCGACGCCTGGAGCTGGCGCCCGGGCACACCCGCGGTGCGGCCGGCCGCGCTGCCGCGCGTCGACATCGGACGGCTCACCGTCAAGGAGGGCGACTCCGGCACCCGCACCTACCGGGTACCGGTCCGGATCGCCGGGCAGGGCGGCGCCGGCGGCGCGGTTCGGGTGTACGTCCAGAATCCCGGGTCGGAGACGGTGACGAACCGGCTGGTGACGGTGCGTCCCGGCGAACAGAGCATCGACGTCCCGGTGACGGTGAAGGGTGACACCCGGTACGACTACGACGCCTGGCAGTTCGTGTTCGTGAAGGCGGTGCGCGGGGCGGTGATCGGCTCGTACATCGGCGGGGTGACCGCCCTCAACGACGACCCCCAGCCCACGGTGACCGTCGCTCCGGTCGCGGACCGGGTCACCGAGGGTCAGCGGCTGACCTGGCGTGCGACGCTTTCGGCGCCGTCCGGCACCGAGATGAACGCGATCCTGGAGGTGCTGCCGGTCGCCGGCGGGGCCGAGCTGTCCACGACGGATGTTGATCCGGCGTGGCTGGAGGAGAACTCCGGGCAGTCGCCGCTGCCGGAGCGGGCGCTGTCCTCGATCGAGGGGCTGTATCTGTGGGTGTCGATCCCTCCGGGCGAGGTGAGCGCGGAGCTGAGTATTCCTACGGTTGCGGACTCGGTGGTTGAGGGGGAGGAGTCTGTGCGGGTTCGGGTTACGGGCTTCGATGAGGAGACGGGGGAGCCGGTGCCTGGGCCCGAGTTCACGGGGACGGTGATGGACGCTTCGTAGGGGTGAGTTCTTCGGGTGCGGGTGCGCTGTGGCTTGTCGCGCAGTTCCCCGCGCCCCTAGGGGGGGCGGGGAAGGGGACTGCGTCCCTCTCCCCCGCCCCCCTATCCCCTTACGACACCGTTAGTGTCAGTGCTCCCGTGTATGTCTTGCCCTGTTCCAGCTGGGTTTCTGTGCCGTCTATCGTCAAGGTGAGGGTCTTGCCTGTTGGGGGCTTGACCGTTGCGTTTGTTGCCAGGGTGAGGGCGCTGAGGTAGGACGTGCCCGTTACCGTCCAGGTCGAGCCTGCGTCCAGGGTTACCAGGACGCCGTTGATCAGTACCGCGCTCGGGGTGTTGGTGACCTCGCTGATCTCTCGGTACTGGGCCGAGGTGATGGTGGTGACGTGGAGGTGGTGAAGGTGAGGGTCAGGTTCTGGCCCTGGAGGTTGGCGTTGCCGCCGCCTCGTACCGCGTTGTAGAAGTCGCCCTTCAGGGCGATCTCCGTGAACGTCGCCTTCGCGTCGGTCGTCTGGGGTGAAGTCGTCACCCAGGTCGACGACTTCACCGGGTCGGTGGTGGGTTCCGTGTAGGTGCCGATCGTCTCCGTGCGCCAGGGCTTGCCCGTCACCGAGACGCTGCTCGGGCGGTCGGTGTCCATCAGCTGGAAGATGATGCCGTTGCCCGGGTTGATCGTGGCGCCCTCGGAGCCGTCCACGGTGACGGTGCTCGCGACCGCCTTGCACATGAACGCCGTTTCTCCGGTACGGACTTGGGTGCCACCGTCGATGGTGACGGAGCCCGCGTTGTACCAGAGCACCATGAAGCGGCCCGCGTCGATGATCGTCGGCCGGATCGGGAGTTTCTTCAACTCGGTGCTCGTCAGGCCTAGTTCGAGGGAGTCGTTGAGGGCCGCGACCGCTTCCTCGGTGCTGTCTCCGTAGTGGGCTCGTGCTCCCCAGTGGATGAGGGCGTAGTCGCCGACGTCGAAGGTGCAGCCGAGGAAGTGTTCGGTGACGTTGCCGATGGCGTACGAACCGTAGCCCTGGCCACCGGTGTTGGCGATCGTGCTGTTGATGGCGGTGAGCGTGCAGTAGCTGCCGCCGTCGACCGACAGGGCTCCCCACTTCTCCGAGGAGATCGTCGAGGTGACGAAGGTCGCCCTGGTGCCCGCGCCGAGCAGGTTGGTGGTGCGGACGTTGCCCGACAGGCCCAGCATCCAGGGGACATCCATCATGTAGCGGGTGTCGCCGGTGGGGACGTACTCGGCGGGCAGGGTGCCGTCGGCGCAGTGCAGGTGCGAGTTCTTGACGACGACGTTGGCACTGGCGTCGGCGATGAGCGCCGTACGGACCACGCCCTCGTTCCTGATCTTGGCGCCGTCCACGACGAGGGTGGTGCCCGCGCCGGTGCCGACGACTGAGGCTCCGTAGCCGATGAAGTCGCAGCGGCCGTTGCCCGCGAAGGCGATCCTCGGCCTGGTGAGGGTGTAGGTGGCGCCGCCGGTGACGTACACGCCGTTGAACGCCTCGCCGTCCGAGAGGAGGGCGATGTCGCAGGCCTTGGTGTCGGTGACGGTGCCGCCACGGACGTTCGAGGGCACGGACCTCGCCTCGTTCACACCGTCCGCGTCGACGTACAGGGCCTGGCGGAAGGGGAAGGTGAGGTCGCTGTAGGCGAGGTCGGTGGCCTCGGCGACCGTCAGGACGACAGTGCCCCGGTAGGTGCCGGCCGCGATGGTGAGGACGCTCGCCCTGGTCGTCGCGGTCAGCTCCAGGGTCTCACCGGAGCCGACGGTGATTCTTGTGCCGGGCGCGGCCTGGGCAGTTGTCGCGGTCGTCGCCGTGATCGCCGGTGCGGCGAGGGCGGCGACCGCGACCAGGAGGGCTCTGGGGCGGGACCTGAAGGTGACTTCGCGGTCGGTGAGTTCGGCGAGGTTCTTGTGGGTCACCATCGACTCCCTTGCCTGTTTTCGGGCATGGTCGGCCCACGCTCGGCGTCGGCCGGTCAGAGGGGTGGTGCGATGCGGTGCGGCGGAGGGAGACGGATCCCGTCCCGGCTCAGGTCCTCGGCCTGTCGATCAGTTCGATGAGGTTTCCGTACGGGTCGGCGACGAACGCCATACGGGCGCCCGGGCGCGGCGCGGGACGCGGTGTCATACGTTCCAGCGCACCCATCGCCACCAACCGGGCGTAGGCGAGGTCGAGTTCGTCGGGTGTGTCCACGCTCAGACAGAGGTGACCGAGGCCGAGCGTGTGCGCGGCCTCCAACGGGCTGTCTGCCGCGAGGCCGGGCGTCGCGCCCGGGCGGTGGAGCAACTCGACGCGGTAGCCGCTGGTATGACGGAGCATCACCCCTCGCAGGTCGGTGCCGGGGACCGCGAAGGCGTGCTCCACGGTGAGGTCCAGAGCCTCGCCGTACCAGGCGATCGCGGCCTCCAACTCCGGCACGGAGATACCGACATGGTCGAAGCGCGAGGTCATTTCCGGGTCACCTCCGGATGCGCCTCGGGCCGGCTTTCGGGGGCTGCATCCGCTGGTGCGCGTTCGCCTCTGATGCGGGACAGCACGCGTGTACGCAGTTCGGTGAAGCGGGGATCCGCGCGCGTGGTGAGCTGGTCCCGGTCCGTGCCCAGGGGAATCGTCAACGTCTCCAGGACCGCCGTGGGCTTCCCGCCCAGCACCACGACCCGGTCACCGAGATACACCGCCTCATCGATGTCATGCGTCACCACCACCGTGATCCCCAACCGCCGGCGCAGCTCCAGGGTCAGATCCTCCAGGTCGAAACGGGACTGGGCGTCCACCGACCCGAACGGCTCGTCCATCAGCAGCACCGGCGCGTCGTACGCCAGACCGCGCGCGATGGCGACGCGCTGCTGCATACCGCCCGACAGTTGCCAGGGGTACTTCTCCCCCACGTCCGCCAGCCCGACCGCCTCCAGGCATTCAAGGGCGCGCTGCCGACGTACGGCCTTCCTCACCCCCCGCCCCTGAAGCGGAAACGCCACGTTGTCCCACACCCGCATCCACGGCAGCAACGAACCCCGGTAGTCCTGCGAGACCACCGCGATGTCCGCATGCGGAGCCGTCAACGGCAACTCCCCATAACGCACCGCCCCTTGCGTCGGCGGCTTCAGCCCGGCCAGACACCGCAGCAACGTCGTCTTGCCCGCACCCGACGGACCGACGACGCACACCACCTCCCCCGGATCCACCCGCAACGACAACCCACCCAGCACCCGATGCTCCTGCGCACCCCGCCCGAAACTCATCCCGACGTCCTCGACGTACAGGCTGGATCCGCGTGTCATACGACTCATACGACGACTCCGTTGAATCCGGCGGCGGCGTACGCGGTGGTCGATTCGCGAGGGGTCATGTACGTGTGGAACAGGCCGTCGGGGTCGTACGCGGCCCTGATCGTCTCCAGGCGTGCGGAGTTGGCCGGGCTGAGTCCGTGGTCGGGGCGGTCGGCGAGGTTGTTGTCGGAGAACTGGAGGCCCTTCGACAGGTGCTGGATCGCGGCCAGTTGACCGTGCGCCCACTGCTCGTGGGCGAGGTCCTCGGCGGGGTCGGTCCAGCCCGCGTTGGGCGAGAGATAGACCTTGGCCTGGCTGGACCAACAGGCGTTGGCCCGTTCCGGGAAGCCGCCCCAGAGCATCCACAGGACATGGCTGGTGGTGTCCGGGATCGAGTCGAAGAGGGTTCGGGAGGCGTCGAGGATCCGTTCGACGGGCCCGTCGGCCCAGATGCCGTCGAGGGCCCAGCGCATGCCGGGCGGGGTGAGCCGGTCGGCGGCGTCGTACAGGTCGGGCATGGTCGTGTCGGCGGTCACGACAGCCCGTATGGCCAGGTCCCGGAAGGGCGCGTCCTCCAGCGGGGCGAGCAGCTCGTCGTCCTTGCCGCAGAACGCGGTCGCCGTGAGGGAGACGGTCTTGCGGTCGAGGCCCGGCGTGAAGCCGACTTTCGCCGAGAACTCGACGGCCGGGTCGAGCTCGTCCAGCTTGTCGTACGCCCAGGACAGCACCTCGTCGCGCAGGGCGAGCGGATAGCTCTGCACCGTACGGCGGATGCGGCGCGGGCGGTCGTGCAGGGCGAGGTGGAAGCGGGTGACGACGCCGAAGAAGCCGGGGCCGCTCCCCCGCGCCGCCCACAGCAGGTCGGGGTACGTGGCGTCGGTGGCGCGGTGGACGAGCGTACCGTCGGCGAGGACGACGTCGACGGCGTCGATGCTGAGGCAGGCGGGGCCGAGCCGGCGGGAGTCCCAGCCGTAGCCGCCGCCGAGGATGAAGCCGCCGAGGCCGACGGTCGGCGCGTGTCCGGTGGGGAAGAACAGGCCGTGCGGTTCGAGGAGTTGGAGCAGTTCCGGTCCCTTGACGGCGGGTTGCACGGTGGCCGTCCGCTGCTCCGGGTCGACGGTGATGTCCCGCAGCCGGGACAGGTCGAGCAGCATGCCGCCGTCCCGCACGCCGTTGCCGACCCAGCTGTGTCCGCCGGAGCGGATCCCGACCGTCATTCCCTCGCGGCGGGCGAGCCGTACGGCGGCGACCACGTCCCGCTCGTCCTCGGCGAGGACGATGACGTCGGGGTGGCGCGTGGGTTTGCGTTCGTTCCAGACGGCGTCGAGGCGGGCCTGTTCGTACCGTTCCTCGCCGCGACGGACGACTCGGGCCGGGGACAGCTCATGCATGCCGATCTCCTCACGCGGGGTTCGAGTCGGACACTACTGTCGACACTTTTCGCCTTCAAGAGATCGGACAGCGAAATAGTTGCCGTCTCTGCCGACACTAGTTCGCCACCGGGAGCAAAAAAGGAGGCTCCGCCCGTGCGACGTGCCCTCGCCCCGGACGATCGT
>NZ_JBSFDA010000161.1:0-23105 GCF_053593675.1 Streptomyces sp. NPDC002156
GATTTTTACCACACCCCCGACGGTCCGGGCGCCGGGGGGGGGGGGGGCCCCCCCCCCCCCCAGGGATGGGACGGGTAGGGGCGGCGGGGGCGAAGACAGCTCGTCCTTCAGCCCCACCCCCGTCAGCCCCAACTCCCGCGCCCGCCCTATCAACCCCGCCAACTTCGCCGCCGCCGTCTCGTACGTCAGGCCCAGCGGAGGCCTGATGTTGGACAGGCAGTTGCGGTCCGCGTCCGTGGTTGTGCCGGGGCGCGGGGCGTACGTCAGATACGCGCCCAGTGAGTCCGCCGCCGACATGCCGGGGCGTTCGCCGATCAGGACGACCACCATCGTGGCCCCCATGGCGTGGGCCACGTCGTCGCCGAGGGCCACCCTGGCCTGTTCTGCCAGGATCACCGGGGCGACCCGCAGAGCCGGGTCCAGCAGTGCCGTCGTCGCCCGCACCATCGGCGCCGCGTGTTCGTGCACCGCCCGGCTGGACAGACCGTCGGCCACGACGAACACCAGGTCCCAGTCCCCGCCGGGGAGGTGGGCACGGTCGATGTCGTCGAGACGGCGCCCCAGGTCGGGGCGCTGGAGGTAGGTGAGCCGGTCACCGGCGGCACTGCGCACCCGTACCGTCGGTTCGCCCGTCAGGCCGGCCGCGACCGTCTCCGGATCAAAGGGCGAGTGCACCGCGTCCCGCGCGGCGGCATGCGCGGCCTGAAGTTCCAGGCGGTGGCGCGTGGGGAGCGCCGAGCCCGCACGGCCCAGACCGATCCTGGCCTGCGTGTGCCGACGCAGGGCCGCCCACATGGGCAAGTCGTCCGTCACCTCGGCCAATTGACGATCCGTCATGCCGCCAGCTCCCTTCCGATCGCCGTCAGCGGATGTGCCGTACCCGAGACATCCCTGATCGCGCCCCGCTCGTCCAGCAGCCCGATGCCGTCCAGCCATGCCTCGAACTCCGGTGCCGGGCGCAGCCCGAGGACCTCGCGGAGGTACAACGCGTCGTGGTACGAGGCGGATTGGTAGTTGAGCATGATGTCGTCGCCGCCCGGCGTGCAGATCACGAAGGACGCGCCCGCGACTCCCAGCATCGTCAGCATCGTGGCGATGTCGTCATCGTCCGCGTCGGCGTGGTTCGTGTAGCAGATGTCCAGGCCCATGGGCAGGCCGAGCAGCTTGCCGCAGAAGTGGTCCTCCAGGGCGGCGCGGAGGATCTGGCGGCCGTCGTAGAGGTACTCGGGGCCGATGAAGCCCACCACGGTGTTCACCAGCAGGGGGTCGTAGCGGCGGGCCACCGCGTACGCCCGTGCCTCCACCGTCTGCTGGTCCACCCCGTGGTGCGCGTCGGCGGAGAGCGCGCTCCCCTGCCCGGTCTCGAAGTACAGGGCGTTCTTCCCCACCGTCCCCCGGTTCAGTTCCCCCGCCGCCGCGTGCGCCTCGTCCAGCAGGCCCAGGGTCACCCCGAAAGACGCGTTCGCGGCCTGCGTACCCGCTATGGACTGGAACACCAGGTCCACCGGCGCCCCTCGCTCCATCAGATCCACACTCGTCGTGACGTGGCACAGCACGCACGACTGGGTGGGGATGGAGTAACGCTGGATGACTCCGTCCAGGAGTTCCAGCAGGTCCCTCACCGCCTTCGGGCTGTCCGTCGCCGGGTTGATGCCGATCACCGCGTCGCCCGAGCCCAGCAGCAACCCGTCCAGCAACGCGGCCGCGACACCCGCCGGGTCGTCCGTCGGGTGGTTGGGCTGGAGGCGCGTGGCCAACCGGCCCGGGAGGCCGATCGTCGAGCGGAAGGCAGTCACCACCTCCACCTTCCGTGCCACCGCGACCAGGTCCGCGTTCCCCATCAACTTGGACACCGCCGCCACCATCTCGGGCGTGAGCCCGGGCGACACCGCGGCCAGCGCTTGAGCGTCCGCCGCCTCCGACAGCAGCCACTCCCGGAAACCGCCCACCGTCAGCCCGGCCACCGGCGCGAAGGCGGCCAGGTCGTGCGTGTCCACGATCAGCCGGGTCACGTCGTCGTCCTCGTACGGAATCACCGGCTCGGCGAGAAATCGAGCCAACGGCACCTCCGCCAGCGCCCAGCGCGCCGCGACCCGTTCCTGCGCGGAGTCCGCGGCGAGGCCGGCCAGCCGGTCGCCGGAGCGCTCGGGGCTCGCGGCGGCGAGCAGACGCGCGAGGGAGTCGAAGCGGTAGCTGTGGCCGCCGAGAGTGGCTGTGTACGTGCTCATGTCGGCGACGGTAGGAGGCGCGTGTTGCCGTCAGATTTCTAAAGGTCTGGTTGACAAACATTTAACGCACGGACACCCTTGACCGACTTATTCGGGCTACAGAGTTCCACCCCATCGACAGCACAACCAGGAACAGTCAGGAAGGGGCCACCCGATGGCAGTGGATGAGGGCGTAGCCCCGGCGGCAGACAGAAGTACGGGCGACGAGGGCACAGTTCACCGGCTGAAGCCGAACGCCATCGGTCTCCTCGGCGTGGTCTTCATGGCCGTCGCGACCGCCGCGCCGATCACCGCGATGACGGGCAACGTGCCCTTCATGGTGTCGGCGGGCAACGGCATCGGCGCCCCGGCGAGCTACCTCGTCGCAATGGTCGTCCTGGCGATCTTTTCCGTCGGCTTCACGTCGATGGCGAAGCACATCACCTCCACCGGCGCCTTCTACGGCTTCATCTCCTACGGCCTCGGCCGCACCGTCGGTCTCGCCTCGGGGCTCCTGGCGACCTTCGCGTACGCCGTCTTCGAGCCGGCGCTCATCGGCATCTTCTCGGTCTTCGCGACGACAACCCTGGAGGACCAGACGGGAGTTGCCGTTCCGTGGTGGGCGTTCGCGTTCCTGATGCTGGCCATCAACGCGGCCGGCACCTGGTTCGGCGTCAGCGTCGCCGAGAAGGTGCTCGTCGTGCTCCTGGCCACCGAGGTGACGATCCTCGCAGCGATGGCGATCTCGGTCGCCCTGCACGGCGGCGGCCCGGAGGGCTTCAGCCTCGACCCGGTCAACCCGGTCAACGCGTTCTCGGGGACCAGCGCCGGCCTGGGGCTGTTCTTCGCCTTCTGGTCGTGGGTCGGCTTCGAGTCGACGGCGATGTACGGCGAGGAGTCCCGCAACCCGAAGAAGATCATCCCCAAGGCGACGATGATCTCGGTCCTCGGCGTCGGCATCTTCTACGTCTTCGTCTCCTGGATGGCCATCTCGGGCACGGGCGAGTCGAAGGCCGTGGAGGTCGCCACCGCCAACCCGCTCGCCCTCTTCTTCACCCCCACCGAGCAGTACGTGGGCGCCTGGGCCGTCGACGTCATGCAGTGGCTGATGATCACCGGCTCGCTCGCCTGCGGCATGGCCTTCCACAACTGCGCCGCCCGCTACATGTACGCCCTGGGCCGCGAGGGCGTCCTCCCCTCGCTGAAGAACACCGTCGGCCGCACCCACGCCAGGCACGGCTCCCCGCACATCGCGGGCCTGGTGCAGACGATCGTGAGCGGCGTACTGATCGCCGCGTTCTGGATCGCGGGCAAGGACCCGTACAACGCCCTCTACGTCCTGCTGGCCATCCTCGGCACCATGGCGATCCTCGTCGTCCAGGCCGTCTGCTCCTTCGCGGTCCTCGCCTACTTCCGCAAGAACCACCCCGAGAGCCGCCACTGGTTCAAGACCTTCACGGCCCCGCTCATCGGCGGCGTCGCGATGCTCGCGGTGGTGGTGCTGCTGGTGTCCAACATGGGCGTCGCGGCGGGCGCGGAGTCCGGTTCGCTGCTGCTGAAGGCGACGCCGTGGATCGTCGCGCTGATCGCGCTGGGCGGCATCGGCTACGCCCAGTACCTCAAGCGCCGCTCCCCCGAGCGGTACGCGCTGCTGGGCCGGACGGTCCTTGAGGAGACCAAGGAGCGCTAGCCGCAAGGGAGTTCACGCCCCCTCAGCCACAGGCCTTCGGCCAGGGTCCCCGACGCACCACACAGCACAGCACTGTGCGCGTGTACGTCAGGAGCCCTGGCCGAAGGTCTTGGCGCGTTCCTCCCGCCACCGGTCCATCAGCTTGGTCAGCTCGCCCTCCAGATACTCGAAGAAGGCGAGCGTCTCGGCGATGCGCTGCCCGCCGGGAGTATCGACGCCGAGGCTGTCGACGCCCACGCGCAGGGTCTGTCCCCAGCGCTTGAGCACGGCGTCGCGGTTGGTCAGCGCCTCGTACCACTGGTCGCTGTGCACCCGGTACCGCTCGCGCCGCGAGCCCGGTTCGCGCTCCCGCGACACCATGTGCACCTGGGACAGATAGCGCACCGCGCCGGAGACGGCGGCCGGGCTGACCTGGAGCTGCTCCCCGAGTTCGGCCGAGGACATGGCGCCGGCGTCGGACGCGAGCAGCGCGGCGAAGACCCGGGCGGCCATGCGCTGCATCCCGGCGTCGACGAGCTGGGCGGCGAAGCCCTCGACGAACCTCGACACCGCCTCGGGGTCCCGCCCCGCACTCCCCGCCGCACTCGCTTCCGTCATACGGAGAGTGTAACCAGCATTCATACGCTTCCTTAACTTCACAAATTTCTGAAGTAAGCGTACGTTCGGAAACATGACGAAGGCCAGCCCCGCCCTAGAGGTGTCCGGACTCCACAAGTCGTTCGGCAGGACGCACGCCCTGGACGGTCTCGACCTCACCGTGGAGACCGGCGAAGTGCACGGCTTCCTCGGCCCCAACGGCGCCGGGAAGTCCACGACCATCCGTGTCCTCCTCGGCCTGCTGCGCGCCGACTCGGGCACCGCGCGCATCCTGGGCCGGGACCCCTGGGCGGACGCGGTGGAGGTGCACCGCCGGATCGCGTACGTCCCCGGCGACGTCACCCTGTGGCGCAACCTCTCCGGCGGCGAGGTCATCGACCTGTACGGCAGGCTGCGGGGCGGCGGACTCGACAAGGGCCGCCGGGCGGACCTGATCGAACGGTTCGAGCTGGACCCGACGAAGAAGGGCCGCACGTACTCGAAGGGCAACCGCCAGAAGGTCGCCCTGGTGGCGGCGTTCGCCTCGGACGTCGACCTGCTCATCCTCGACGAACCGACGTCGGGCCTGGACCCGTTGATGGAGGAGGTCTTCCAGCGCTGCGTGGAGGAGGAACGGGACAGGGGCCGTACGATCCTGCTCTCCTCCCACATCCTCAGCGAGGTCGAGGAGTTGTGCGACCGCGTCAGCATCATCCGCAAGGGCCGCACGGTGGAGACGGGCTCGCTGTCCGACCTTCGCCACCTCACGAGGACGAGCATCACGGCCGAACTGGCGGGCACACCCAACGGGTTGGCGCGCCTACCGGGCGTGCACGACGTCGACGTACAAGGGATGCGCGTCCAACTCCAGGTTGACACCGACAAGTTGGACGCCGTACTGCGCTCGCTCACCGAGTCGGGCGTACGGTCCCTGCGGTCGACGCCACCGACGCTGGAGGAGCTGTTCCTGCGCCACTACCAGGACGAGACGGTGACCCGATGACCGCCATCGCGTCGGCCCCGGCAGCACGGAGGACCGCCGGTTCGCGCCAACTGGCAGGCACCGGAGCCCTGTTGCGCTTCAACCTGCGCCGCGACCGGGTGATGATCCCGGTGTGGGTGGCGGTGACGGCCCTCCTGGTCCTCTCCCTCCCCGGCTCCCTGGAGAGCGTGTACTCCACCCCCGCCGAACGCGCCGACATCGCACGCCAGATGCTCACCAACAGCTCGCTCCGGGCCACGTACGGCCCGGTTTTCAGCGACTCGATCGGCGGCCTGACCGCCTGGCGCATCGGCGGCTACGCAGCGATCCTCGCCGGCATCATGAGCCTGCTCGTCGTCGTACGGCACACCCGCGACGAGGAGGAGAGCGGACGCCAGGAACTGATCTCGTCGGCGATGGTGGGCCGCCGGGCACCGCTGACGGCGGCGCTGCTCACGGCCCTGGTCGCCAACGCCACGCTGGCCCTGCTGATCGCGGCGGGCCTGGCGGGTCAAGGCGCCTCGGGCGCACTGGCGTTGGGCCTCGGCATCGGAGGCGTGGGAGCGGCGTTCGCCACGCTCACGGCGATCGTCGCGCAGTTCACGGAGAGCGCGCGGCTGGCGAAGGGGCTGACGGGCGGCCTGCTGGGCGTGGCGTTCGTGCTGCGCGCGGCGGGCGACTCCGCGTCGAACGACGGCTCGTCGCCGCTGACGTGGATCTCACCGATCGGCTGGCTGGAGAACGTACGGCCGTTCGCGGACGAACGCTGGTGGGTGCTGGGGCTGTTCGTGGCCGCGACGGTCGTCCAGGGCTGTGTGGCCTACGAGTTGGCGGGCCGCCGGGATGTCGGAATGAGCTTCGTCGCGACACGCCCCGGCCCGGCGACCGGCCGTCTGGGCACGGCGGGCGCGCTGGCCTGGCGGCTGCAACGGGGCTCCGTGTTCGGCTGGAGCGTCGGGTTCCTCGCGGCGGGGGTCGCCTTCGGCGGGCTGACGAAGGGCGCGGCGGACCTGGTCGGCGACAACGACAAGACGCGGGAGATCATCGAGCGGATGGGCGGCCAGTCGGGCATCGAGGACGCGTTCCTGGCCACGATGGCCGGCATGTTCGGCATGGTGGCTGCGCTGTACGCCGTGTCGTCGGTGCTCCGGCTGCACACCGAGGAGACCTCGCAGCGGGCGGAGCCGATCCTGGCGAACGCGGTGGGCCGGCTGCGCTGGGCCGGGGGCCACCTGGTGATCGCCTTCGGCGGCGCGGCACTGATCCTGCTGCTGAGCGGCCTGGGCCTGGCCCTCGGATACGGCGCCGAGCTGGGCCCGATCCTCGGCGCGAGCCTGGTCCAGGTCCCGGCGGTGTGGGTGCTGGGCGGACTGGCGGTCCTGCTGCACGGGGTGTCACCCCAACTGTCGGTCGGGGCCTGGGGTGTTGCGGGGTTCGCGCTGCTGGTGGGCTGGATCGGACCGGCGCTGGACGTACCGCAGGGGGTGCTGGACCTGTCGCCGTTCGGGCACTTGCCCAAGTTGCCGGGCGGGGAGATGAGTTGGCCGCCGGTGCTGATCCTCACGGCGATCGCGGCGGGGCTGGTGACGGCGGGGCTGGTTGGGCTGCGGCGCCGGGACCTGAGCACGTAGGCCACGTAGGAGACGGCCTCCCGCCGCAGCAGCCGAGGGCAGCCCGAGGGTAGAAGTCCCGTCCCCGAAGGGCAGGAACAAGGAACTTCGGGGCACACCGAACGGGATTGGCGGTTCCGGTGACTCCCCGGCCGGACACAATTCCTGGTCGGTGCCCATGAGTTGGGCCGCCGGCCACCCTGCTCACCACCGCGCGGGCCGAGGCACGGCGCGTGCTTCGAGCGCTGATACGAACCGAACCTCCGGGGAACAGCCGTCATGAAGAACCTTCAGCCGTCGGACCCGACCTCCATAGGCGGCTATCCCCTGCTGGGCCGGCTCGGTGCGGGCGGTATGGGGCAGGTCTTCCTGTCCCGTACGGGGTCGGGCCGGCTGCTCGCGCTGAAGACGATCCGCGACGATCTCAGCTCCGAGCCGGGGTTCGAGGAGCGCTTCGCCCGCGAGATACGCAACAGCGACCGCGTCCGCTCGCCGTGGACCGTGACCGTCGTGGACTACAGCGCCCCGGGCCAGCGCCCGCAGTGGCTGGCCACCGAGTACGTGCCCGCGCCGTCGCTCGCCGACTGGGTCGTCTCCCGTGGTCCGCTGCCCCTGAACGCGCTCCTCTCGCTCGCCGTCGAACTGGGCGCCGCCGTACAGGCCGTGCACCAGGCCGGCCTCGCGCACCGGGACGTCAAACCCGGGAACGTCCTGCTGGCCCACGACCGGCCACGGCTGATCGACTTCGGTGTCGCCCGCGCCGCCGACGACAGCCGCCACACCCGCCTCGGCGTCTCGGTGGGCTCCCCCGGCTTCCTCGCCCCGGACCAGGCCGTCGGCGCCGTCGCCGCCGAACCGGCCGACGTGTTCTCGCTGGCCGCCGTGCTGGTGTACGCCGCGACCGGACGCGGCCCCTTCTCGCGTGCGGGGGAGCAGGTCCCCGCGGCCACCCTGCTGTACCGAGTGGTCCACGAGGAACCCGACCTGACGGGCGTACCCCCGGAGCTGCTGCCGCTGCTCACCGCGTGTCTGGCCAAGGATCCGGCCGTACGCCCGACAGCGGCCCAGCTGAGTGCGTGGCTGGCGGAGCGGGGCGCCAGGACCGGGCGCTGGCAGCAGGAGTGCCCGCCGGATCTCGCCGGAGAAGTGACCCAGGCCGAGCATTCCGCGCGCACAGTGACCGACCTCGCGCAGCCCTCCGCCGGTCGGGAACCGGCCCCGGACACCCTCCTTGCGGCCCCGCCCGAGCCCGGCCGACGCCGCCGGCCCGCCTGGCTGCTGCCCACGGCGATCGCGGCGGTCGCGGTCACGGCGGCCGTGGTGGCCACCGTCCACTTCGGCACGCAGCGTTCCTCGGCCGAGTCCTCCCCGTCCAAGCAGGAACAGCCGTCCACCTCGGCAACCGCGAGCAAGACACCGCCCGCCTCGCCCCCGGAGTCCCTGGCCCCCGACACCGCGCTCAAGGTCATCGAGGCCACGTACGAGCTGGCCGCCGGGGAGTCCGTGGTGGCCGGGGCCAGGACTCTGGCCATGCAGGAGGACGGCAACCTGGTGATCTCCGACGAGGACGGCACGGCGCTCTGGGCCACGTCGACCAAGGGCGAGGGCAACTCCACCCGCTTCCAGACGGACGGCAACCTGGTCGTCTACACCAGCGGCGGGGAGCCCCTGTGGTCCTCACGGTCCAACGGCAACCCAGGCGCGATCCTCGTCTTCCAGGCCGACGGCAACGTCCTGATCAGGTCCGACGACACCGTCCTCTGGGCCGCCGGAACAGAGAACTGACCGACCGGAACCCACGGCACCGCGACTGCGTCCCTCGCAGACATGGGACAACGCACACAAGCCGCCGGAGGATGCCTGACCGTCGCTCTCGGCGTGGTCGCGGGGCTGGTGGTGTGGTTCGCCAGGGCCCAGGGCCGGGTCCGGCGCTTCGAACAGGGCCCCGACTGGAGCGTCTTCTACGCCGAGCTGCCGCTGCTGATCCTCGCCGGAACCGCCACCGGCCTGGGCGCCTGGGCCGTCGTACGGGGCCTCGGAGCCCGGCTCAGATCTCGACGCTCAGCCCCTCCAGCCCCCTGATCACAGCATTCTCAGTCGACGTACTGCCTGAGTTCCTCGGTGTCGAGTGCGATACCGATGGGCTCGGGGAGCGAGAGCTTCGCGCCGAAGGGCTTCTTGTCGGTGCTGCGGTAGCCGACGCCCGGTGCCGGATCGCCGTACAGCGTCACCGAGCAGTCGTCGCGGTCGATCAGCAGGTAGTACGGGATCCCGGCGTCGGCGTAGCCGAAGGGCTTCTCCTCGCGGTCACGCCGGTGGGTGTCCGCGTCGTAGGAAGTCACCTCGACCGTCATGATCACACCGTTGGTGTCGGCCCAGTCGCCCTTCCCCGCGAACGTTCCCCGGGGCGCGAGCACGGCGTCCGGGAGCGCCCGGCCCTTGCGGTACTTCTCGATCCGCAGGCCCAGTTCCCCGCCTCCGTACAACCACAGACCGGTACCGGCCAGCAGGCAGCACTCCTGCAACCACCTGATGACCTCGCTGTGGTTGCCATCCGTCATGCCCTTGATCCCGATCCGTCCGTTGATGAACTCCAACCTGACGGCTTCGAACTCCCTGGCCACGAATGCAGCGAGCTTCTCGAATTCCTCTACGGTCATCGGGGACATGTGCTGCGCCATAACCGTCATGGTGCCCTCCTTCTCAGGCGCGCACCAGCTTGCCGAGGCCATGGGCGTGCTGTCCCCGGTTCGACCGCGTGATCATCCGAATGAGTGATCAGCCCGTTATTTCCGCCCCACCTCGACGCTCAGCCCCTCCAGCCCCCTGATCACGAAGTTCGGCTTCCGCACCGGATCCGCCGCCAGCCCCAGCGTCGGCGCCCCTCGCAGCAGCGCCCCCATCGACGCCGCCAGCTCGATCCGTGCCAGTGGAGCCCCGATGCAGTAGTGAATCCCCGCGCTGAAGGAGATGTGCGGGTTCTCCGTCCGCGTCAGGTCGAGGCTGCCCGGGTCCGCGAAGACCTCCGGGTCGTGGTTGGCCGCGCCGAAGAGCAGCGCCACCTCACTCCCCCTCGGGATCACCGTCCCGTCGATCTCGATCTCGTCCAGTACCCAGCGTTCGAAGAGCTGGAGCGGGGTGTCGTACCGCATCAGCTCCTCGACGGCGGAGGGGATCAGGGAGTGGTCCGCGCGCAGGGCCGCCAGCTGGGCCGGGTTGCGGAACAGGGCCCACCAGCCGTTCACCGTCGCGTTGACCGTGGCCTCGTGGCCCGCGTTGAGCAGGAGCACGCACGTCGAGATCATTTCCTGTTCCGTCAGGCGGTCGCCCTCGTCGTACGCGGCGATCAGGCCCGAGATCAGGTCCTCGCCGGGCTCCTTGCGGCGGGTCGTGATCAGCTGCTGCAAGTACTCCGTGAACTCCTCCGACGCCCGTACCGCCCTCGCCGCCGTGTCCTGCGACGGGTTCAGCTCGTACATGCCGCAGATGTCCGCCGACCACGGCCTGAGCGGCGCGCGGTCGGCCTCCGGGATGCCCAGCATCTCCGCGATCACCGCCACCGGGAGCGGCTCCGCCACGTCGGTGAGCAGGTCGCCGCCGCCCGCCTTCACCAGGTCGGCCACCAGCTCGCCCGCCAGCCGCTCCACGTACGGCTTCAGGCCCTCCACCGTCCTCGGCGTGAACGCCTTCGACACCAGGCGGCGGATGCGGGTGTGGTCCGGCGGTTCGAGGTCCAGCATGCCGTGGTCGTTGAGGGTGTGGAACGGCTCGTGCTCCGGCGGGGGCGCCGTACGGCCGAAGTCCTCGTGGGTGAAGCGGTGCTGGTAGGTGCGGCCCAGGCGGCGGTCGCGCAGCAGCGTCGAGACGTCCGCGTGGTGCGGGACCAGCCACTGGTTCGTGGGTTCGTAGTACACGACCCTGCCGCGGGCGCGCAGCTCCGCGTACGCGGGGTACGGGTCCGCGACGAACGCCGGGTCCCACGGGTCGAAAGCGAGGTCGGAAGCAGCTGCCATGCACGGACGCTAGCCCGAGCCACCCCCACCTGACCAGGAAAGGTGTTCGGGTTCCCGTCGGCGAACCTTCTCCCGTGAACCCTTGACCCACCAGGTGATCCCCGGCTTACGGTGGCCGCCCCCGAACAGGAGTACCCCACCCATGCCCAACCTGTACGTGCGGGAGATCACGCGCGAGGAACATCTGGCCCATCTCCGGCTGCGCCCCGACGCCAGCCATCTCCAGATCCCCGAGTGGGGCGGCGTGAAGCCCGACTGGCTGCCGGAGAGCGTCGGCTGGTTCGAGGGCACGGGCCCGTCCGAGGGTGGTGAGATGGTCGCTGCCGCGCTCGTCCTCTATCGGCCGCTGCCCGGGACCCGGCGCTATCTCGCCTACCTCCCCGACGGGCCCGCCATCGACTGGCGGACCCCCCGGCTGGAGCGCTGGCTGGATCCGCTCGTCGCCCACCTGGAGCGCATCGGGGCGTTCTCGGTACGGATCGGGCCGCCCCTGGTCGTACGGCACTGGGACGCGGCCACCGTGACGGCGGGCCTCGCCGACCCCGACGTACACCACCTGCGGGATCTGCCCGCCGCCGGTATCGACGGCTACGCGCTCGACGCCGCCGAGCGGCTGCGGCGGCTCGGGTGGCGGCCGTGCGACGAGGACGACGGCAGCGGTTTCGGTCTCGGGCAGCCGCGCTACGGCTGTCACATCCCGCTCGCCGGGCGCTCGGTCGACGATCTTCGCGACGCCCTCGCACCGCACTGGGAACAGTCCCTGCGGACGGCCGAGACCGCCGGTGTCCAGGTCTCGTGGGTCTCGGACGACGACCTGCCCGAGTTCCACCGCCTGTACACCGCGACCGCCGCCCACGACGGCTTCAAGGCCCGCCCGCTGGACTACTTCCGGCGCATGTGGCGGGCCCTGAACTCCGAGGACGAGGACCGGCTGCGCCTGTACGTCGCCGAGTACGAGGGCGAGGTCCTCTCCGGGGCGCTCATGATCAACGTCGGCTCACGGGTCTGGCACTCGTACGCCGCCTCCGGCTCCCGGGGGCGTCAACTGCGGCCCAGCAGCGCGCTGTTGTGGCGGATGCTGTGCGACGCGCAGGCGGCGGGCGCCGAGACGTACGACCTGCGCTCCATCACCCCCGCCCTCACCGAGGACCGCCTCCTCGGCCGGCTCCACTTCAAGACGGGCGCCGGCGGCCGAGCGGTGGAGTACCTCGGCGAGTGGGAACTCCCGGTGGGCAGCCAGGGCAAGATGCTGCGACGGGCGCTGGGGCTCTATCTCGGCCGCAGATGACCCGCCGAACGTCACCTATGGGCCGAACTCGGGGATCGTCACCGACCCGTCCGCCGCCAGCGGGAACCCCGGGTTGTGCGCGACCTCCCACGCGTGGCCGTCCGGATCGACGAAGGCCCCGGAGTAGAAGCCGACGGCGTTGACGGCCGCCGGCTTGGTGACGGTCCCGCCGGCCCGTTCCGCCGCCGCGAGCAGGGCGTCGGCCTCCGCGTCGGAGCGGACGTTGTGGGCGAGGGCGATCCCGCCGAAGCCGGGTGCCGCCGGGCCGGGCTCCAGACCGCAGTCGGCGGCGAGCTTGTCCCGGCCCCACAGGACGAACCCCAGCCCGCCCGCCTGGAAGAAGACCGTCTCCTCGACCTCCTGCCCCCGCCAGCCCAGAGTCTCGTAGAAGGCCTTGGCGCGGGCCAGATCGGCGACGCCCAGCGTGATCAAGGTGATGCGCTGTTCCATGCCCTCACCGTACTCACCGCACTCACCCGGGCGTCACCAGCCGCGCCTCGTACGCGAACACCGCCGCCTGCGTACGGTCCCGCAGCCCGAGTTTCACCAGGATGCGGCTGACGTGTGTCTTGATCGTCGACTCGGCGACCACCAGCTGCCCGGCGATCTCGACGTTCGACAGCCCCTGCGCGATCAGCACCAGCACCTCGGTCTCCCGCTCGGTCAGATCGCCGTACGCCGCCTGCGTGCCCGGCATCAGCTTCGGGGCCTCGGAGAGCTTCGAGAACTCGGTGATCAGGCGCCGGGTGACGGAGGGCGCCAGCAGGGCCTCGCCGGTCGCCACCACCCGTACCCCGTCCGCGAGTTGGCGTGCCGACGCGTCCTTCAGCAGGAAGCCCGACGCACCCGCCCGCAGCGCCTGGTACACGTACTCGTCGAGGTCGAACGTCGTCAGCACCAGGACCTTCGCCGTGCCGTCCGCCGCGACGATCTCCCGGGTCGCCTCGATACCGTTCATCTCAGGCATCCGGATGTCCATCAGGACGACGTCCGGGGCGAGTTCACGCACCCGCTCCACCGCTTCCCGGCCGTTCACCGCCTCGCCGACGACCTCGATGTCCGGCATGGCGTTCAGCAGCACGGAGAAGCCCTCGCGGACCATCATCTGGTCGTCCGCGATCAGCACGCGGATCGTACGAGCGTCGCTCATGCCCCGTCTCCGCTGTCCTCGTTCGTGCTCGCGGCCGGCAGGAAGACGGTGACCTCGTAGCCGCCGTCGGCCGTCGGGCCCGTCGTCATCTCGCCGCCGAGCATGGAGACCCGCTCCCGCATCCCCGTGAGCCCGTGTCCCGCGCCCTCCGTCGGCGTCTGCTTCACGAACGACACCTCCGCCGCACGGCCGTTGACCATCCGCAGCCCCAACCCGCCCAGCACGTACCCGATTTCGACCCGCGCGCCCGCCCCCGGCGCGTGCCGCAGCGTGTTGCTCAGCGCCTCCTGCACGATCCGGTACGCCGACAGCTCGACGCCCTGCGGGAGTTCACGCACCGCGCCGGTCACCACCTTGTCGACGGAGAGCCCCGCTTCCCTCACATTAGCGAGCAGCCCGTCGAGGTCGGCCAGGGTCGGCTGCGGGGCGTCGGGGGCCTCGTAGTCCTCCGCCCGTACGACGCCCAGGACCCGGCGCAGTTCGGTGAGCGCGGCCACCGCGTTCTCGCGGATCGTCGCGAAGGCCTTCGTCAGTTCCTCGGGCGGGTTCTCCACCCGGTAGGGCGCCGCCTCCGCCTGGATGGCGACGACCGACATGTGATGCGCGACGACATCGTGCAGCTCGCGCGCGATGGTCGTGCGCTCCTCCAGCAGCGTCCGCTTGGACCGCTCGTGCGCGGTCACCGTCTGCTGCGCGGTCACCTCCTGCTCGGCGGCCCGGCGCACCAGCAGCACGGTCACCACGAGCAGCGCCAGCGCGGAGAGGAAGAGGAAGGGCACGGCGTTGCTGTTGAAGTAACGGTTGCCGAAGAGGCTCTCGGCGCCCATGGCGTAGACCGCCGTCAGCGCCCACATCCAGGCGGCCGTACGCGGCCGGGTCCGGGCGGCGACGACCGTCAGCACCACCAGGTGGGCGACGAAACTCGCGGGCTGCCAGGGGTAGTTACCGCTCCCGTAGTCGCCATTCCAGTTCTGGCCGATCACGGCGACGGTCGGGATCGAGACCAGGGAGAACCAGAAGGCCCCGACCGGCCGGACCAGCGTCAGCAGGATCGGCCCCAGCGAGAAGACGGTCATCGCCAGTGCTTGGATCAGGTCGCCCCCGCTGATCGCGAAGGAGACCAGCAGCGCCAGCAGCCCGGCCGCACCCACCAGGGCGTGCCGCTCCCAGACCGCGTACGGGCGCAGCCGCTTCGGCAGCACCCGCGCGATCCCGCCGGGCCGGTTCCTCGGGGGCAGCGGGCGGTAGGCGAAGGCGTCGTGGAACAGGTCCGCGCGCAGTCCCGCCAGCGCGTCCATGGCCACCCGGAACTCGGGGCTGCTGAACAGAGCGTCGTCCCCCCGCCTCGGCCTGGATTTCGTCTGCGTGTGTGTCGTCTCAGTCACATACAGCACGGTAGGCGGCGGGCGGGCGGCAGTCGTCAGCAGTGAGAGGGGTTCTCCGGGGTCCGTCTCAGGTACTACGGGACGGCCGAAGGGGGCCGTCTCACCACGCGAGCTGGGCGATCTCCTCCGCGACAACCGCGCACGCGTCCGCCACCGGGTCGATCAGCGGGAAGTGCCCTACGTCCTCAAGGAGCGTCAGCCCGACCACCTCACCGGCCTTCGCCGCCGCGTCCGCGTACGACTCGGCGACGATCTGCGGTACGTCGATGTCGGCCCGCCCCTGTACGAGGGTGGTCGCGATGCCGGTGGGGAGCAGGAGCGCCGGGTCGGCGTAGGGCTGACGCTCGGCGAAGTGCCCTTCCCCGCCGAGGAGTTGACGTACGGCGTCGGAGCAGACATCCAGTTTCTCGGCGACGGCGAAGTCCGCGACCGGGGCGAGGGCGACCACGCCGCGGAAGGGTGCGGGGCGTGCGGTGAACCAGGGCGCGTCGGCGGGCAGCAGATGCCGGGCGGCGACCCAGAGGGCCAGGTGCCCGCCCGCCGAGTGCCCGGTGACGACCATGCGGCGCGGATCGGCCTGCGGGAGGTGGGCCCGTACGAGGGCGGGCAGGGCGTCCAGCGCCGCCGCGACGTCGTCGAAGGTGTCGGGCCAGCGCCCGGCGACGGTGGGACCGTCCCCGCCCCGCCGGTACTCCACGTTGGCGACGGCGAACCCGCGCCGGGCCAGGAACCCGGCGAACGGCGTGATGTGCCGGCGGTCGTACGGCGCCCGCCAGGCACCCCCGTGCAGGACGACGACCAGCGGCACGGTCCCGTCGCCGGGAAGCGCCTCGGGGCCGTGCGGACCCTGCGGGGCGTAGAAGTCGATCACCTGATCGGGGTGGTCGCCGTACGCGGCGGTGGCGTCGGGGTCGACGGGCGGGTGCGAGAAGGCCGACTCCTCTTCCGCGGCGGCGGCCTCTGCGGCATCGTCCGACATACTTCAACCTCTCAGCGACGAAACGTACTTGGCGGACCTGGAGAGAATTCGGCCGTTGCCGGGGACGCTATCAGGCCCGTGACGTGCGTCGACACGCGGAAGTGAGCTCGGTGCGGGTTGAAACGGTTCTGCCCTGCTACGGGCAGCCGGGACGGCCGGTGCGCTCACGACACCGACCGTCACCAAGCATGGCTCAGCCGGCGACGACCTCGCCCAGCACCCGGGCCGCCCGCTCCACGTCGGCGAACCCGACATACAACGGCGTGAACCCGAACCGCAGCACGTCCGGCCGCCGGAAGTCGCCCACGACCCCCCGCTCGATGAGCCGCGCCATCACGTCCCCCGCGTCGGAGCACCGCAGGGCGACCTGACTCCCGCGCCGGGCGTGATCGGCCGGCGTGACGGACTCCACCCGCCCCTCGGGCACGTACTCGTCGACGCACTCCAGGAAGAAGTCGGTCAGGGCGAGGGACTTGGCGCGTACGGCGTCGATGGAGACCCCGTCCCAGACCTCGAGAGCCGCCTCCAGGGCGAGCATCGAGAGGATGTCCGGCGTACCGACCCGCCCGCGCGTCGCACCCGGGGCGGGGGCGTACTCGGGCCGCATGCCGAAGGGGTCGGCGTGCGAGGTCCAGCCGGGCAGGGGCGAGTCGAACCGCTCCTGGTGCTGCTGCCGGACGTACAGATAGGCGGGCGAACCGGGCCCGCCGTTGAGGTACTTGTACGTACACCCCACCGCTAGATCGACCTCGTGCTCGTCCAGCCCGACCGGCAGGGCGCCCGCGCTGTGGCACAGGTCCCAGACGGCCAGGGCACCGGACGCGTGGATCGCGGCCGTGAGGGCGGGCAGATCGTGGAGGCGGCCGGTACGGTAGTCGACGTGGTTGAGCAGCACGGCGGCGGTACGGCCGCTCAACTCCCCCGGTACGGCACCCGGTTCGAGGGCGCGCAGGGTGCAGCCGGTCATCCGGGCGGCGGACTCGGCGATGTAACCGTCGGTGGGAAAGGTGGTGGCGTCGACGAGAATCTCATCGCGCCCGGCCTCTGCGAGCCTGACAGCCCCCACAAGTGCCTTGAAAACATTGACACTTGTGGAGTCACCGACAACAACCTGCCCGGCAGCGGCCCCCACCAGCGGAGCGATACGATCCCCGATCCGCTCGGGCGCGGTCCACCACCCGCTCTCGTCCCAGGACCGGATGCGCAGCTCGCCCCACTCCCGGCGCACGACGTCGTCGAGCCGCTCCGGGACGGCGGCGGGCAACGCACCGAGCGAGTTCCCGTCCAGATAGGTGACGCCGTAGTCGAGCACGAACTTCGCACGCACCTTGGCGAGTTCGTCGCGCGAGTCGAGCTCCCGGGCCTGGTCGTCCTTGGAAGGCAGCAGCTCAGACATGGGACCTCGCCGTCCACAGCTCGGGGAACACGTTCTTCTGCGCGCGCTTCTCCAGCCAGGCCACTCCGGCGGAGCCGCCGGTGCCGGCCTTGGCGCCCATGGCCCGCCGGGTGGCGACGAGATGGTCGTTGCGCCAGCGCCACACCAGTTCGGCGACGTCGGTCAACGCCTCGCCGAGCCGGGCGAGTTCGGCGTCGGGATCACCGGAGTAGAGGGCCGTCCAGGCGGCCTCGACGTCGGCGGAGGGCTCGTACCGGAGGGACACGTCACGCGACAGCACGGCATCCGGGAGGTCGTACCCACGCCGCGCGAGGAGCCTCAACACCTCGTCGTACAGGCTGGGTTCGTGCAGCGCCTTCTCCAGTTCGGCGTGCACGCGGGGTGCGGCCCGATGGGGTACGAGCATGGACGCGGACTTCTCGCCGAGCAGGAACTCCATCCGCCGGTACATCGCGGACTGGAACCCGGAGCCCTCGCCGAGGGCGGCGCGGTAGGAGTTGAACTGGGCCGGGGTGAGCTGCGAGAGGGGCCGCCACGAGGCGTTGAGGGCATCCAGCTCACGCACGGACCGCTTGAGGGCGGCGACGGCGGTGGGCACGTCGTCACCGCGCAGGGCATGGGCGGCGGTCTCCCACTCATGCACGATGACGGTGAACCACAGCTCCATCACCTGGGTCGTCACCAGGAAGACCATCTCTCCGGGGTCGTCGGAGAGGGTGTGCTGGAGGTGGGTGAGGACGTCGGCCTGGACGTAGTCCTCGTAGGGCGTCGTACCGGCGAAGTCGAGATGCGGGGTCTCGGGCTCCGAAGCCTCGGGGGGCTGAGCCTGGAGGGACATCGCTGTCTCCTGTTGTACTCCGGGTAGCGGTCCGCCCCTGCCGAATTCCGACACGGGGGCCCCGGTCCCCGGGGCATTGAACACAATCGTGCCCCGAATCCGCAAGGCCCGCCTGATCACAGTCACAGGCGGGCCGAGGAGAGTGGTGACCAGAGGGTGACTAGCCGAGCGTCTGGGCGGCAGTCGGGGAGGAGTCCTTGAGGAACTGGGTGCAGCGCTCGTACTCCTCCTGCTCGCCGATGGAGCCGGCGGCGCGGGCGAGGGCGTGCAGGGCGCGCAGGAAGCCACGGTTCGGCTCGTGCTCCCACGGCACGGGGCCGTGGCCCTTCCAGCCGGCGCGGCGCAGGGAGTCCAGTCCGCGGTGGTAGCCGGTACGGGCGTAGGCGTACGACTCCACGACGCTGCCGCGCTCGAACGCGTCGTCGGCGAGCTGGGCCCAGGCGAGGGAGGAGGTGGGGTACTTCGCGGCGACGTCGGCGGGGGCGGTGCCGTTCGCGAGGAGGTCGCGGGGCTCGGGGTGGTCGGGGAGGTGGGTGGGGGGCGGACCGCCGAGCAGGTTTTCGTGAAGGGTCATGGTTCCAGTCTGGGGTATCGGACGGGGATTGTTTTCGCCCCCGCCGCCCCTACCCGTCCCATCCTTCTGGGGCTCCGCCCCAGACCCCGCTCCTCAAACGCCGGAGGGGCTGATTTTCAGCGGGGGTCGGCGGGGGCGACATCAAAGACGCTCACCCTCCACCGGCCCCGCCCCCTCCAACGGCGGAGAAGTCACACACCCGTGCGTCCGGCACTCCGGATGCAGACACTCCGGCCCAGGCTTCCGCACCGTCGCAAACGCCACCCCCGCCCCCACCACCAAAACCCCCGCACAAACCCACATCGCCCGCCGAAACGCGTCGTCGAACACCTCCCCCGACCGGTACGCCTCCGCCCCCATCCCCGTCACCAGCGGCAACGCGGCCACCGCGACCAACCCCGCCACCCGCGCCGCCGCGTTGTTCACGCCGCTCGCCAGCCCCGCCCGCTCCGTCCCCACCGACGCCAGCACGCTCGCCGTGAGCGGCGCCACCAGCGTCACCAGGCCCAGCCCGAGAACGAGCACGGCGGGCAGCACATCCGCGACGTACGACGCCCCGGCGCCCACCCTCAACATCAGCAGCATCCCCACCGCACACAGCAACGGCCCGACCGTCAGCGGAACGCGCGGACCGATCCGCTCCGCCAGCTCCCCCGACCGCGCCGACAGCAGCAGCATCAGGACAGTGGTCGGCAGCAACGCCGTACCGGCGCCGAGGGCCGAGTACCCGGCCACCACCTGGAGCTGAAGCGCGGAGAGGAAGAAGAAGCCTCCGAGGGCCACGTACACGCACAGGGTGACCAGGTTGACGGCAGTGAACTGGCGCGAGGCGAAGATGTCGAGCGGCATCATCGCGTCGCCCCCGCGCCGCCGCTCGACGTACACGAAGGCCACCCCCGCCCCCACACCCACCACCGCAGACACCACAACGGCCAGGGACCCGGCCCGGGCCTCGATCAGCGCATACGTGACAAGCGCCAGCGCCAGCGCACCCAGCGCAGCACCCAGCACATCGAAGCGCCCGTGCCGCGTACGCCCGTCACCGGACTCGGGGACATGCCGTACGGCGATGGGAGCGCACACCAGCGCCAGCGGGACGTTGAGCAGGAACACCCACCGCCACCCGGGCCCGTCCACCAGCCAGCCGCCCAGAAACGGACCGACCGCCGCGCCGATACCCCCGAAGCCGGACCACAGCCCGACCGCCCGCCCCCGGTCGTCGGGATGGAAGGAGGCCTGGATGAGGGCGAGGGAGCCCGGCACCAGAAGAGCGCCGCCGACGCCCTGCAACGCACGGGCGGCGACCAGCACACCCGTGTTCGGGGCGAGCCCGCAGAGCAGCGAGGCGACGGCGAACCACACCACCCCGACCACAAAGATCTTGCGGCGGCCATACCGGTCGCCCAGCGAACCGCCCAGCAGGATCAGCCCGGCCAGCGTCAGCATGTACGCGTTGACCGTCCACTGGAGGGCGGCCAGATCTGCGTCGAGATCGCGGCCGATGCGCGGCAGCGCGACGTTCACGACGGTCGAGTCGAGCAGGGCCATGCTGGACCCCAGGACGGTGGTCAGCAGGATCCACTTGCCCTGGGGTGAGGCGATCCGTACGTCGGCCATGGGCCCAGGTATACAGCGAGCCCGGCGCCGTCGACAGTGGACGGACGCCGGGCTCGCGTAAAGCGACGTGCGGAGCGATGCGGGGTTACTTGATCTTCGTACCGGCCGACCGCAGGTTCTGCGTGGCCTCGACGACACGCGCGGCCATGCTCTTCTCGGCCAGCTTGCCCCACGTACGCGGGTCGTAGGTGCTCTTCGAACCGACCTCGCCGTCGACCTTGAGGACGCCGTCGTAGTTGCGGAACATGTGGTCGGCGACGGGACGCGTGAAGGCGTACTGCGTGTCCGTGTCGAGGTTCATCTTGACGACGCCGTTCTCCAGCGCGGTCGCGATCTCCTCCTCCGTGGAGCCGGAGCCGCCGTGGAAGACGAAGTCGAAGGGCTGCGCGCCGGCGGGCTTGCCGTACTTCGCGGCGACGCCGTCGTTCAGCTCCTTGAGGAGGTCGGGGCGGAGAACGACGTTGCCCGGCTTGTAGACGCCGTGGACGTTGCCGAAGGAGGCGGCGAGGAGATAACGCCCCTTCTCCCCCAGCCCCAGGGCCTCGACGGTACGCACGGCGTCGTCGACGGTCGTGTAGAGGGAGTCGTTGATCTCGTGGGAAACCCCGTCCTCTTCCCCACCCGTCGGGGTGATCTCGACCTCAAGGATGATCTTCGCGGCGACGGCGCGGGCGAGCAGCTCCTGCGCGATGGAGAGGTTGTCGGCGAGGGTCTCGGCGGAGCCGTCCCACATGTGGGACTGGAAGAGCGGGTTGCGCCCGGCCTTCACGCGCTCCTCGGACACGGCGAGCAGCGGCCGTACGTACCCGTCGAGCTTGTCCTTCGGGCAGTGGTCGGTGTGCAGGGCGACCGTGACCGGGTACTTCTCGGCGACGATGTGCGCGAACTCGGCCAGGGCGACGGCGCCGGTGACCATCTCCTTGCTGTACTGCCCGCCGAGGAACTCCGCACCACCCGTCGAGATCTGGATGATGCCGTCGCTCTCCGCCTCCGCGAAGCCGCGCAGCGCAGCGTGCAGGGTCTGGGTCGAGGTCACGTTGATGGCCGGGTAGGCGAACTTGGCCGCCTTGGCCCGGTCGAGCATCTCGCTGTAGACCTCAGGGGTTGCGATGGGCATGTGTCCGCTCCTCGTGATGTGCGGGTTGGCGATCTGCGTACTGACTACCTGCGGCCCTGACCTAGACCCGGTTTGCGAGACCTGGGAAGCGACGTCATCGTCGCCCCCATCTTTCCAGACGTTTCGTCCGGTACTGAGCCCGGTGGTCAGTCCTCTGGTCGGTCCTCTGGTCAGCCAGGTGGTCAGTCCAGCCCGAGGTCGCTCTTCGAGTACGCGAAGAGGTACGGGACCCCGGCCCCGTCCGCGATCTTCTCGGCGGCGCCGGTCGCCCGGTCGACGATGGTCGCCACGCCCACCACCTCGGCACCGGCCTCGCGCACGGCGGCCACGGCGGTGAGCGGCGAGTCACCGGTGGTGGACGTGTCCTCGACGACGAGAACCCGCCGCCCCGCGATGGAGGGGCCCTCCACCCGCTTCTGCATCCCGTGCGCCTTGGCGGCCTTCCGCACGACGAACGAGTCGAGGCGACGCCCGCGAGCGGCGGCGGCATGGAGCATGGCCGTCCCGACCGGATCGGCCCCCATGGTCAGCCCGCCCACGGCGTCGAACTCGAGCCCCGCCTCCGCCGCCAGATCGAGCAGCACCTGCCCGACCAGCGGAGCGGCCTGACCGTCGAGGGTGACGAGCCGGAGGTCGATGTAGTAGTCGGCCTCGATCCCCGACGACAGGCTCACCTTGCCGTGCACCACGGCCTTGTCCTTGATCTGCTGCAGCAGCGCGCCGCGTACGTCACTCATGGCAGCCAGCCTAGACGGGCTCAGAGGCTGCGCCAGGTCCAGGTCATGGCGGCCTCCAGGGGCTCGATGGGCGTGACGAGCCGCGGCAGGGTGTTGAGCCCGTTGGGCGGCCCGGTCTGCGGCTCCACACACACGGCGGCGTCCTGCTCGTCGTACACGACGACCCATTCCTCGGGGCTGGTCACCTTCAGCTCCAGCAGCTGCGGCCAGGTGAGGGTGACGTCGACACCGCCGGGCATACCGAAGCAGTCGTCCCACGGGCTGGGCTTCGGATCGATCCGCTTCCCGGTGGGCAGGTGATCGTCCCCGCGCTCCTCCTGCCAGGCGGCGTCAAAGTCGACGCGGACGTCCTCACCCCCGAGGTTCCGGTTGAACCAGGGGTGCCAGCCGATCTGCGCGGGAAAGGAATCGGCGTACGTCTCCACGGACATGGTGAGGGTGAGACTGTCCGGGGTCAGCGAGACGACCTGCGAGACGCGGCCGGCGTAGGGCCAGGGCTCCACGAGGTCGTACGTGATGACGGCCTCGTCGGCGGTCCTGCGGGCTACGCGCCAGGCGCCGTCGCGGACGGTGCCGTGGATGGCGTGCGGTGGGGAGTTGAGGGGGAGTTGGCGTACGGTGCCGCCGTCGAGGAACCGCCCGTCCCTGATCCGCCCGCACCACGGAACCATCGGAAAGCACCCGAACCGCTCGCCCTGGCGCAGCAGTTCGACGCCGCCGACCCGCAGTCCGCCGACCCGCCCGCCGTTCCCCGGCTGCAGGGTCACCTCCGCGTCACCCGCGGCCAACGTCAAGTCATCACTACTCACGCACCGACCCTACCGGCCCGCGTCCCCCACTTCCTCGCCCCCGCCCCCGCCGCCCCTACCCGTCCCATCCCTGGGGGCTGCGCCCCCAGCCCCCCTTTGTCGCGCTGAAAGATCCAGCCCGTCCGGCGTTTGAGGAC
>NZ_JBSFDA010000162.1:0-23070 GCF_053593675.1 Streptomyces sp. NPDC002156
GACCGAGAAGTACGTCGCGGGTGGCGTGCAGATGGGGTGCGAGGCCGTCCGGGCGCGGCGGCGTGGCTTCGCCGGTTCGTGGGTTGTTGGCTGCGGGCCCGGTGGGGGCTGGTCGCGCAGTTCCCCGCGCCCCTTCGGGGGCGCCGTGGCGGCTGTTGGGGGTCGCGTGCCCGTCGGCCCTGGCGGGGGCATCGGGGGTGCCGGGCGTGCGGGTTGTGTTGTCCGTGTCGGGCGCGCCTGGGCGCGGCGGTGTGGCTTCGCCGGTTTGTGGGTTGTTGGCTGCGGGCCCGGTGGGGGCTGGTCGCGCAGTTCCCCGCGCCCCTTCGGGGGCGCCGTCGTGCCCGTCGGCCGCACCATGTGCACCGGCGCCGGGGACCACCTTGCTCCCCGCCTCCCCTGCTCCCTCCGGCTCCTCGTCCATCACCTCGAAGTAGCGTTCCGTGGCCGTTGCCGCGTCCTGGCTCATTGCCAGGAGGAAGCCGATGGAGTCCACGGGCCAGCGCAGGGCCAGGGCCGTCGACAGGAAGGCGACCAGGGTGCCTGCCGACAGGTCGCCGTCGGCCACCTGCACGGTCCCCAGCACCAGTGCCGCTCCGATCGCCAGCTCCGGCAGCGTGACGATCACCGCCCAGATCGACGACAGCAGCCGGGCCTTGTGCAGTTCGGTGCCGCGCAGGGTCCGTGCCAGCTCGCGGAAGGCCCGCGCCTGGCTGCGGTGCCGGCCGAACCCCTTGATGATCCGGATGCCGAGCACGCTCTCCTCGACGACCGTCGTCAGGTCGCCCACCTGGTCCTGGGCCCGCCGGGCCACCAGGTGGTAGCGCCGCTCGAAGACGATGCACACGATCAGTACGGGGATGGCGGGCCCCAGGATCACCAGCCCCAGCGACCAGTCCTGGATCAGCATGATGATCACGCCGACCAGGATCGTCACCGCGTTGACCAGCAGGAACGTCAGCGGGAAGGCGAGGAACATACGCAGCAGCATCAGGTCGGACGTCGCCCGGGAGAGCAGCTGTCCGGACGGCCAGCGGTCGTGGAAGGCGACCGGCAGCCGCTGGAGCCGCCGGTACAGATCCGCCCGCATCGCCGCCTCGACCCCGGCCAGCGGCCGGGCCACCAGCCAGCGCCGCAGCCCGAACAGCAGCGCCTCACCGAGCCCGAGCAGCAGCAGCCACAGCGCCCCCAGCCACACCCCGCGCGAGTCGCGGTCGGCGATCGGCCCGTCCACCATCCACTTCAGGACGAGCGGGATCACCAGCCCCATGCACGACGCGAGGGCGGCGACGAACGCGGCGCTGAACAGCCGTACACGCACCGGCCGTACATACGGCCACAGGCGCAGCAGCGTACGTACGGCGGAACGGCCACGGTTGTTCGCGGTTTCGGGTTCCTTGGTGTTTGCACGTGTCGTGGGCATCAAGGGCGAGCCTACGGACCACCACTGACAGTGCCTACCGAGTTTTGACCCGGATCGGGTCGGGCGCTGGTCCTACGACCTGCGTGTTCGAGAGGTCGTACGGTCGGTCGTAGGGCCGCATCAACCGATCGGCTGATGCCGGTACGAGCGCGTCGGCCGATGTGCCGCCACTGCCCGCGCCGCGACCCTGATGCCATGTCCGTCATCGAAGTGAACGAACTGCGCAAGTCCTACGGTGGCCGGCCCGTCGTGGACGGCGTCTCCTTCGCCGTCGAGGAGGGCGAGATCTTCGGGATCCTCGGCCCGAACGGCGCCGGCAAGACCACCACCGTCGAGTGCGTCGAGGGCCTGCGGGTGCCCGACGCGGGCCGGGTCCGGGTCACCGGCCTCGACCCGGTCACCGACCACGAGGCCACCAGCCGCGTCCTGGGCGCCCAGCTCCAGCAGAGCGAGCTGCAGGCCAAACTGACCGTCCGCGAGGCCCTTGAGCTGTACGCGGCCTTCTACCCCCGCCCGGCCGACTGGCGCCCGCTGGCCGAACGCCTCGGCCTGGCCGACCGGCTCACCGCCAGGTTCGGCAAGCTCTCCGGTGGCCAGAAACAGCGCCTGTTCATCGCGCTCGCGCTCATCGGCAACCCCCGGGTCGTCGTCCTCGACGAACTGACCACGGGCCTCGACCCCCGCGCCCGCCGGGACACCTGGCAGCTCATCGAGGACGTACGGGCGAGCGGGGTGACCGTCCTCCTGGTCACCCACTTCATGGAGGAGGCACAGCGGCTCTGCGACCGGATCGCCGTGATCGACAAGGGGCGGATCGCGGCACTGGACACCCCGGCCGGCCTGATCCGCCGCTCGGCGGGCGCCACGGTGATCAGCTTCACCCCGTCCGAGCCGCTGCCCGAGGAGGCCCTGACCGCGCTTCCGGCGCTCGCGTCGGTCGAGTACAAGGACGGCCGGGTCACCCTCTCCGGCACCGACGAGACCGTCAACGCCGTCATCACCCTCCTCGCCCGCAGCCATGTCACGGCCCACCAACTCCGTGTCACCGACGCCACGTTGGACGACGCGTTCCTCGACCTCACGAAGGAGGAGGCGGCATGAGCAGTACGTCCGTACTGAGGACCGAGGTCCGGCTCTTCCGGCGCGAGCCGGGCGCGCTGTTCTGGATCCTGCTGTTCCCGACCATCCTGCTGGTGATCCTCGGCTCCATCCCGTCCTTCCGGGACCCCGACCCGGCCTTCGACGGCCTGCGCCCGGTGGACGCCTACGTTCCGGTGGCCGTGCTGCTCGGCCTGATCGTGGGCGGCCTCCAGTCGATGCCGCAGACCCTCACCGGCTACCGCGAGCAGGGCATCCTGCGCCGTATGTCGACCACACCGGTCCGTCCCTCCGCCCTGCTGTCCGCGCAGATGACGGTCTACGGCGGTGCCGCTCTGGCGTCGGCGCTCACCGCCCTCGTCGTGGGCCGCCTGGCCTTCGACGTACGACTGCCCGAGCAGCCCTTCGGCTACGTCCTCGCCCTGATCCTGGCCGTGCTGGCCGCCCTCGCCCTGGGCGCCCTCGTCTCCGCTCTCTCCCGCTCGACGAAGATCGCGGCGGCGATCGGCTCGGCCGTGTTCTTCCCGGCGATGTTCTGCGCGGGCGTGTGGGCGCCGGTGCAGACCATGCCGGACGTGCTGGCCAGGATCGTCGGGTACACCCCGTTCGGCGCGGCGGCGCAGGCGCTGAACCAGGCGGCGGCGGGGGACTGGCCCGGCTGGGACCACCTGGGCGTGCTGGTGGCCTGGACGGTGCTGCTGACGGCGGGCGCCGCGCGCTGGTTCCGGTGGGAGTAGGCGGGGGCGGGCGAGGGCCCGTGCAGACTGGGGGGATGACCGCGCAGACCGGGGACATGACCGCGGTGGACCAGGACCAGATCGAGCACCGTCAGGACCAGGTCCACACCTGGGGGGTCTACACGCTGCTCGCCGTCTCCAGCCTGCTCACGGTCGTCGCCAGTGAGCTGGTGGGGAGCGCCGCCGAGTGGTACACGGCCGGGGCACTTGTGCTCGCCGCGGTGCTGCTCCAGCTGTGGCACGGGCCCCGCCGCGGCCCCCGTACCCCGTCCTGGCGCGGGACCGTCTACTACGGTCTGCGCTGGGCGATCTCCTTCGCCCTCACCTGGATCAACCCGTTCTTCGGGTTCTACGCGGCCACCGGCTACTTCGACAGCGACGAGACGATCGTCGGACTGTGGCGGCAGCGGTTCGGCCTCTTCGCCACCGCCGTCGTGGTGGCCGGCACGCAGGCCGGCGGGATGCCCTTCCACAGCGTCGTCCAGTGGCCGCTGTTCGGCGTGATGCTGCTGACGAACACCGCCATGCTGGGGCTGGCCGGCCATGTCGCCCAGCAGCAGGAGCAGCGCTCCCGCGACCGGGCGGTCACCATCGCCGAACTGGAGCGCACCAACACGGCGTTGCAGCAGGCCCTCGACGAGAACGCGGCCCTGCACGCCCAACTCCTGCTCCAGGCAAGGGAGGCGGGCGTCGCCGACGAACGGCGCCGGCTGGCCGCCGAAATCCACGACACCATCGCCCAGGGCCTGACCGGGATCATCGCCCAGCTCCAGGTGGTGACGAACACCCCCGACCGGACCCTGGCACGCGAGCACATCGACCGCGCCATGAAGCTGGCGCGCCACAGCCTGGGAGAGGCCCGCCGCTCCGTACAGAACCTCGCGCCGGTCGCCCTGGAGAACGACGGGCTGCCCGAAGCCCTGAAGAAGACGGTCGTGGAGTGGTCCGAACGGACGGGCGTACGCGCCGAGTTCACGGTCACCGGGGCGTCGGAGCAGCTCCACGCGGAACTCGCGGCAACGCTCCTGCGCATCGCCCAGGAAGCCCTGTCGAACGCCTCCCGGCACGCCCGCGCCACCCGGGTCGGCGTCACCCTCACCTACCTCGGCGACGAGGTGATCCTCGACATCCGCGACGACGGCCAGGGCTTCGACCCGCTCGCGGTCCGCGAACGCACCGGCACCGGCGGCTTCGGCCTCGACGGCATGCGCGCCCGCGCCGAACGCATCGCGGGCTCACTCACCCTGGAGTCGGAGCGGGGCCACGGCACGGCGGTCTCGGCACGCGTACCGTTGGTCCCCCATGACAGCTGACCTGCCCATCACCCTCCTGATCGTCGACGACCACCCGGTGGTACGGGACGGTCTGCGCGGCATGTTCGAGTCGGCGCCGGGCTTCACGGTGCTGGCCGAGGCGTCGAACGGCGTGGAGGCGGTACGCCTGGCCACCGCCCTCGACCCGGACGTGATCCTGATGGACCTGCGCATGCCGGGCGGGGGAGGCGTGGCGGCCATCCGTGCGCTGACCCGCGACGGCGCCCGGGCGAAGGTCCTCGTCCTGACGACGTACGACACGGACTCCGACACCCTCCCCGCGATCGAGGCGGGCGCGACCGGCTACCTCCTCAAGGACGCCCCGAGGGACGAACTCTTCACGGCGGTACGGGCTGCCGCCCAGGGCCGTACGGTCCTCTCCCCGGCGGTCGCCTCCCGCCTGGTCTCGGCCGTCCGCACGCCGGGCAACGAGCCCCTCTCCGCCCGCGAACGCGAGGTCCTTGCCCTGGTCGCCAAGGGCACGTCGAACCGGGAGATCGCCCGCGTCCTGTTCATCAGCGAGGCCACGGTGAAGACCCATCTCACCCACCTGTACGGCAAGTTGGGCGTGAAGGATCGCGCGGCGGCGGTGGCGACGGCGTACCAGCGAGGGATTCTCGGCTAGTTCGGCCGGTTGGTTCGGCCGCCTCGGCTAACTCGGGTACGGCAGAAGCCCGTTGGCGATCTCCTCCCATGTACCCTTCAGCTCCGCGAGCAACTCGGGCCGGTCCGGGGCGAGATCGGCCTGCTCACGCTGGTCGGCGGCCAGGTTGTAGAGGTGGTCGGTCTTGGCGGCGTCCTGGTAGTACTTCCAGTCCCCGCGTCGCAACGCCCGATTGGCCCGCACCCGCCAGAACAGGTCCCGTTCGGGCAGTTCCTTGTCCCGCAGCAGATACCCGGCGAGGCTGTGGCCGTCCAGCGGATAGGCCGGGTCGGGCCGGGCACCGCCCAGCTCCAGGAAGGTCGCCGTCCAGTCGGGGGAGAAGTTGGGTACGTGGCTGACCTGGCGCCCGTCGATCCCGGCGGGCCAGCGCACGATGGTCGGTACCCGGATGCCGCCCTCCTGGAGCACGAACTTCTCACCGCTCAGCGGCCACAGGTACGACCAGCGCTCACCGCCGTTGTCGCTGGCGAAGTACACCAGCGTGTTCTCCTCCTGCCCCGACCGGCGCAGGGCGGCGAGCACCTCGCCGACGGCCGCGTCCAGGCTCTGCACCATCTCCGTGTACTTCTCGACGGAGCCGCCGTCGTAGTGGTTGAGGGCCTTGCTGATCTCGGCCTGGGTCTTGGCGGCCCGGATCTTCGCGGCGATCTCGGCACCGGTCTCCTCGTCGCCCTCGGCGAGCCACGGCCAGTGCGGAGTGGTGAAGTTGAGGTTGAGCAGCCAGGGCTTGTCACCGTGGTCCCGCCCGACGTACTCGACGGCCCGCTCGGTGAGGACCTCGGTGTAGTACCGCAGGTCCTGATACTCGGCGTCGCCCTCGTAGAGGTCGTGGTCGCCGAGCTGGCCGAGCTTGGAGAAGTACTCCAGCACACCCCCGTGATTGCCGAAGAACTCGTCCCACCCGGACTTGGTGGGGCTGTAGTCGGGCAGCCAGCCGCAGTGCCACTTGCCGATGAGCGCGGTGGAGTAGCCGGCCTTCTTCAACAGGGAGGCGAGGGTGGGGTGTTCGGGGTCGAGCCCCTGCGTCCTGTTGGCGATCGGCTCGGCGAGCCCGCCCGGAGTACGCCCCGGATAGCGCCCGGTGTAGAGGCTGAACCGGGTCGGCGAGCAGGTCGCGGACCCGGAGTAGGAATCGGTGAACCTGACCCCCTGCCGGGCGAGCCGGTCCAGGTTGGGCGTCTTGATGTGCGGGGCGCCGTAGGAGGAGAGGTCGGCCCAGCCGAGGTCGTCGCCGAGGATGACGAGGAGGTTGGGACGGCGTCTGCCGTGCTGTCCGGCCGTACGGGCCCGGAACGGACGCTCGGCGGCAGCGGCAGGAGTCGTACCGGCGGAGGCAACGGCGGTGACGGCACCGCCACCGACGAGACCACCGAACGTACGACGGGATATTTCGGGCATGCGGAGGTTCCTCAGGGCAGAGGGGGCCCACGAAGGGGACACCTAAGGGAGGTGGAAAGGGAACGAGGGAGAGACCGTGGGCTCAGCGACAGATGGCGCTGGACTGCCGGCACAGGTCGACATGACGCCGTTCCACGAGCGCGATGTGCGCGCGGCGGAGACCGGCGGAGTTCCTCATGGTCATGGACGGTGCCAGGGTGACGACAGGGGCGTCAAGAAGGTGTCCACGGACCGGAACCGGCACGGAATTCGCGCGACACGAGGCACCGGTTCTGGAACGCTACGGAACCGACGACGTCGTGCCGCGCTGGACGGGTGATCAATGAGTTTCAAGCTTGCCGGACCGGTTCTGGAGGGCTCCCGCGTACGCCTGGAGCCCCTGGACCACCGCCACGCACCGGACCTGGCCGAGGCGGCGGAGGAGGACCGCGGCTCGTACCGCTTCACCTCGGTACCGAGGGCGGCGGAGGTCGGCGAGTACATCGACGCCCAGCACGCCCGGGCAGCCGCCGGAATGCTGGCTCCGTACGCGCAGGTGGACCGGGCCTCGGGGCGCGCGGTGGGAACCACGGCCTACTGGGAACCGAGGCTGTGGCCGAGGGGCGACGGCCTGTGCGCGATCGAGATCGGCTACACCTGGCTCGCGGCCTCGGCCCAGCGCACCGGCCTGAACTCCGAGGCCAAGTACCTCCTGTTCCGGCACGCGTTCGAGACCTGGCAGGTGGCCCGCGTAGACCTGAAGACGGACGCCCGCAACACCCGCTCCCGTGCGGCGATCGAAAGAACGGGCGCCCACTTCGAGGGCGTACTGCGCAACTGGTCCCAGTCCTGGGTCCCGGGCGAGGAGGGCAGGCTGCGGGACTCCGCGATCTTCTCGATCACGGCGGAGGAATGGCCGGACCGCCGGGCGGGCCTGGAACGGCGGCTGGCCTCGCGGGTCTAGCGTGGCGTTCATGACCGATCACGAGAAGCTCGTCGGGGTCGACGATGTGGAGCTGTGCGTCGAGACCTTCGGAGACCCCGCGCACCCGGCGATCCTGCTCATCGACGGTGCGGCCGCCTCGATGCTGTGGTGGGAGACCGAGCTGTGCGAACGGATCGCGCGCGGCGGCCGGTTCGTGATCCGCTACGACAACCGGGACACCGGCCGGTCCACCAGCTACCCGCCCGGGCGGCCGGGCTACTCGTACACCGACCTGGCCTGGGACGCGCTCGGCATCCTGGACGCCCTGGACGTCGAGCGCGCGCACATCGTCTGCCGGTCGATGTCCGGCGGAATCGGGCTCCTCATCGGGGTGGACCACCCCGACCGGGTGGAGTCACTGACGTTCGTCTCCACGTCCACGGGCGATGACGGCCTCCCGCCGCCCTCCGACGAACTGGCCGGCACCACTCCCGCCGATCCGGACCCCGCGGATCCCGGCGCGGTGGTCGACTACGTCGTCGCGTCGGCGAAGGCGTACGCGGGCGGCTCGCCCCACTTCGACGAGCGGGCCACCCGCACGCTGGTCGAGCGGGGCGTGGCCCGCACCCGCGACATTGCGGCCACCCTCGTCAACCACTACGCGATGTCCTTCGACGGATCGTCCCGCGACTTCGCCTCCCTCAGGGCGCCGACCCTGGTGGTGCACGGCGACCACGACCCGGTCTTCCCCCTCCCGCACGGCCACGCCCTGCGCGACACGATTCCCGGCGCGACCCTGCTGATCCTGGAGGGCGCCGGACACGACCTGCCGAAGCCACTGTGGGACGTGTTCGTCCCGGCGCTGCTCCAGCACACCGCGAGAGGCTGACATCGACCGCGATCCGTCGGCCGCTCAACCCCCGAACTCGTCAACGGGGGCCGGCTTCACCCACCCAGGGGCGCGAGGCTGTACTGATCTGCGGCTCCGCCGCGTGGGCGCGACCAGCCACAACGCACCCGCACCCGAAAACGCACCCCCTCACCCCACCACCCGCAACAACAGCACAGCCCTCCCCGCCACCCTGATCTCCTCCCCCGCCAGATACCCCACCCCCGGCGCCTCCCCCTGCTCCTCCCGCGACGTGTCGACGACCACCTCGTACCGTTCCGCCCAAGGTGCCCCCGGCAGCGTGAAGTTGGTCGGGGCATCGCCTGCGTGCAGGACCGCCAGGAAGCTGTCGTCGATGATCGGAGCGCCCCGGGCGTCGCGGCCCGGGATGTCGCGGCCCGACAGATACATGCCCAGGGTCGCCGCCGGCGCGTACCAGTCCCGTTCCGTCATCTCCGTGCCCCCGGCGGTGAACCAGGCCAGGTCCCGCAGCCCGTCGGCCGAATGGGCCCGGCCGGAGAAGAACGCCCGGCGGCGCAGTACGGGGTGGCGGTGGCGCAACTCGATGAGGCGGGCCGTCAGTTCGGTGAGCGCCCGCCAGCCCGGGTCCTCCAGCAGGCTCCAGTCCACCCAGCTGATCTCGTTGTCCTGGCAGTACGCGTTGTTGTTGCCGCCTTGCGTACGGCCCAACTCGTCGCCTGCCACCAGCATCGGAACTCCCGTCGACAGCAGCAGAGTTGTCAGGAGGTTGCGCAGCTGGCGGCGGCGCAGCGCGGCCACCTGCTCGTCGTCCGTCTCTCCCTCCGTGCCGCAGTTCCAGGCGCGGTTGTCGTCCGTACCGTCCCGATTGCCCTCGCCGTTGGCCTCGTTGTGCTTCCGCTCGTACGACACCAGGTCCCGCAGGGTGAAACCGTCGTGCGCCGTCACGAAGTTGACCGAGGCGTAGGGACGTCGGCCTCCCCATGCGTACAGGTCGCTCGATCCCGACAACCTGTATCCCAGGTCCCGCACGTCCGGCAGCGCGCCCCGCCAGAAGTCCCGTACCGCGTTGCGATAGCGGTCGTTCCACTCCGTCCACAGGGGTGGGAACGCGCCTACCTGGTAGCCGCCCGAGCCGACGTCCCACGGTTCCGCGATCAGCTTCACCCGCCGCAGCACCGGGTCCTGCGCGATCACCGCCAGGAACGGGGACAGCATGTCGACGTCGTGCATCGAGCGGGCCAGGGCCGCCGCCAGGTCGAAGCGGAAGCCGTCCACCCCCATCTCCGTCACCCAGTACCGCAACGAGTCCGTGATCAGGCGCAGTACGTGCGGCTGGACCACGTGGAGGGTGTTTCCGCAGCCTGTGTAGTCCGTGTAGCGGCGTGCGTCGTTCTGCAGGCGGTAGTAGCCCCTGTTGTCGATGCCCCGCAGCGACAGGGTCGGGCCGCGCTCGTCCGCCTCCGCCGTGTGGTTGTAGACCACGTCGAGGATGACCTCGATGCCCGCCGCGTGCAGCGCGCGCACCATGCGCTTGAACTCGCCGACCTGCTGGCCCGCCGTACCCGTCGCCGCGTACCCGGCGTGCGGGGCGAAGTAGCCGATCGAGTTGTAGCCCCAGTAGTTCTTCATGCCCCGGCGCAGCAGGTGGTCCTCGTGCGCGAACTGGTGGACAGGGAGCAGCTCCACCGCCGTGACGCCCAGCCGCACCAGGTGCTCTATCGCTGCCGGGTGTGCCAGGCCCGCGTACGTGCCCCGCAGCTCCTCCGGGATGCCCGGGTGGAGTTTCGTGAAACCCTTCACGTGGAGCTCGTAGATCACCGAGTCCGCCCACGGGGTCTTCGGGCGCCGGTCGTCCTCCCACTCGTCGTCGGTGGTGTCGTCGTGGACGACGACACCCTTCGGGACGTGCGGCGCCGAGTCGCGGTCGTCGCGCACGGTGTCCGTGACCTGCTGCTGGGGCCAGTCGCGGACATGCCCGTACACCTCGGGAGGCAGGTCGAAGTCGCCGTCCACCGCACGCGCGTACGGGTCCAGGAGCAGCTTCGCCGGGTTCCAGCGGGCGCCCGTCCAGGGGTCCCAGCGGCCATGCACGCGGTAGCCGTACCGCTGGCCCGGCATGACCCCGGGCACGAAGCCGTGCCAGATCTCGTGCGTCAGCTCGGTGAGGGGCACGCGGGTCTCCACCTCGCCCGCGCCCTCCTCCACCTCGCCGAACAGGCACAGCTCCACCGACTCCGCCCCGCCCGCCCACAGCGCGAAGTTGGTGCCCGACACCCCGTCCGGGCCCGTGCGGAAACGTGCGCCCAATGGCATCGGGGTCCCCGGCCAGACAGGCACGGCGGGCAGCGCGGCGCGCGGTGCGCCGTTCAGCACGGTGTCGGTGTCGGGCAATACGGCGGCGGGGTGCCTCTCCTCGACGGCGCGCTGATCCGCCACCGCCTTCTCCTCGGCTGCGCTGGACACCTCTCCGCCTCCTGCGGCTCGTGGAACGAGTGGAACGAAGCGGGTACAGGGGCTGTGGCGTCCCGGCCGAGGCGTCCTGTCGCGTCGTTCTCCCCCCTGTTCTGCCCAGAGCATGGCTCGCACTCACGTTTCCCCAGGGCGGGCCGCGTCGTTGGGTCCTGCGTGAGGCACGTAACTGGGCGCGCTCGGCGCGCGAGGGCCGGGCTGGCCGCCGTACTGACATGGGCAGGACTGCTGGCCGGAGCCGCCGGCTGCACTTCGGAGGGGGTGGGCGGGACGGACTCGGTGTTCGGGAAACCCCGGGGACGAGAGGACGTGATCCGCGTCTCCCCGGACGACGGCAGCCGTGCCGTGCGCCCCGACAACCCCCTTCTCGTACGGGTGCCCGGCGGGCGCCTGGAATCGGTGAAGGTCGTGAAGGCGCAGGACGCGCAGGAGTCGGAGGTGGCCGGGCGGATCGCGGACGACGGGCTGTCCTGGCGGCCCGACGACGCGCGGCTCGCGCTGGCCGCCAGGTACACGGTCGACGTCGTGGCCCTAGATGCCCACGGACGCCGTTCGGCCCGGCACACGACCTTCACCACGTACGTGCCCGATGAGCGGTTCATCGGATACGTCACCCCGGAGAACCGCGCCACCGTCGGCACCGGAATGATCGTGTCCCTGGAGTTCAACCGGGAACTGAGGAACCGCGCCGCCGTCGAACGTGCCGTCCGTGTCACCGCCGAACCCGCCGTCGAGATCCGCCCGCACTGGTTCGGCGCCGACCGCCTCGACTTCCGCCCCGAGGAGTACTGGGCCCCGGGGACCAAGGTCACCGTCGAGCTGGGGCTGCGGGACATCGAGGGGTCGCCGGGGGTGTACGGGATCCAGCACAAGACGTTCACCTTCACCGTCGGCCGCAGCCAGGTCTCCCTGGTCGACGCCGCCGCGCACACCATGCAGGTACGGCGCGACGGCGAGCTGCTCGCCACGGTGCCGATCACGGCGGGGGCGCCCAAGACCACCACGTACAACGGGAAGATGGTGGTCACCGAGATGCTGGAACTGACCCGGATGAACGGCGCCACGGTCGGCTTCACGAAGAAGGACGGCAAGGGGGAGTACGACATCCCCGACGTGCCGCACGCGATGCGCCTGACCACCTCCGGCACCTTCCTGCACGGCAACTACTGGGCGCCGGACGCCTTCGGCAACACCAACGTCAGCCACGGCTGCGTCGGGCTGCGGGATGTGAAGGGCGGCAGTTCGGACAGTCCGGCGGGCTGGTTCTTCGACCGGAGCCTCATCGGTGACGTCGTTGAAGTCGTCCATAGCAATGACAAGAAGGTCGCTCCCGACAACGGGCTCGGCGGATGGAACATGGGCTGGAAGGAGTGGAAAGCGGGCGGTGCCCTGAAGTAGCGGTCGGTTGAGGGACGTAACGGTCACTGAATCGACGTAAACAGTCGGGTCCGACAATCCGATGATGTTGGGACGGAACAGTGACCTTTCAGGGCCGCCGGGGGGTGTGACCTTGTGGTTAATATGCGCCGGGGTGCGCGGGACGCGCCGGGGAAGTGGGCCTGACCAGGCCACGGGAGGGGAGAAAGCTTGAACGCGCGACCAATATCGGGGGCAACGGGGGCACTGCTCGCCGGAGTTCTGCTCGTCGCCGTCACCGCGTGCAGCGGGGGCGGCGACTCGGGCTCAGGGGCCGACGACGCCAAGCCGAAGGGCAAGGAAACCTCCACCGCGCAGAGCCGGCAGTCGCAGGCGGTCGTCAGCATCGCGCCCAAGAACGGCGCCAAGTCCGTGGACACCAACGGCGCCCTCACCGTCAGCGCCACCAAGGGCAAGCTGACCGAGGTCAAGGTCGAGGACGCCAAGGGCAACCCGGTCGAGGGCACACTGACCGCCGGTGACACCAAGTGGGCGCCCTCGACGCATCTCACCGCGTCGACCACGTACAAGGTGCACGTCGTGGCGAAGGACGCCGAGGGGCGTACGGCGGCGGAGGAGTCCTCCTTCACCACCCTCACCCCGAAGAACACGTTCATCGGTACGTTCACGCCCGAGGACGGTTCCAAGGTCGGCGTGGGCATGCCGTTCTCGATCAGCTTCAGCCGGGGCATCACGTCCCCCGAGGACGTCGAGAAGGCGATCACGATCAAGACCGAGCCGGCCGTCGACGTCGAGGGCCACTGGTTCGGCAACGACCGCCTCGACTTCCGCCCGGAGAAGTACTGGAAGCCTGGTACGAAGGTCACGGTCTCCCTCGCCCTCGACGGCGTGGAGGGACGCCCCGGCGTCTACGGCAAGCAGGCCAAGCAGGTCTCCTTCACCATCGGCCGCAGTCAGGTCTCCACGGTCGACGTCAAGACCAAGACGATGGTCGTACGACGGGACGGCAAGGTCATCAAGACCATCCCGGTCACCACCGGTGCGCCCGGCTACGAGACCTGGAACGGCCAGATGGTCATCACCGAGCGCCTCGAAGTGACCCGGATGAACGGCGAGACGGTCGGCTACGGCGGCGAGTACGACATCAAGGACGTGCCGCACGCCCAGCGCCTGACCACCTCCGGCACCTTCATCCACGGCAACTACTGGGCGCCGAGCGCCTTCGGCAACTACAACGCCAGCCACGGCTGCATCGGCCTGCGGGACGTACGCGGCGGCTATGACGGCAAGATCGCGGCAGCCTGGTTCTTCAACCGGTCGATGATCGGCGACGTGGTGATCGTGAAGAACTCCAACGACCGCATCGTCGACCCGGACAACGGGCTCAACGCCTGGAACATGTCCTGGGAGAAGTGGAAGGCGTAGCCTCTCCTTTTTTCTCTACGACGTTCTGCGGGCCCGGTGTGACTGACAGCACCGGGCCCGTTGTCGTTAGTCCCCGTTAACCTGCCTCCATGACTGTGCATCTCGAAGTCGCCGAAGGTGTGGGCACGCTCCGGCTGGACCGTCCGCCCATGAACGCGCTGGACGTCGCCACCCAGGACCGTCTCAAGGAACTCGCGGAGGAGGCCACCCGTCGGGACGACGTACGGGCGGTCGTCGTGTACGGCGGGGAGAAGGTGTTCGCGGCCGGTGCGGACATCAAGGAGATGCAGGCCATGGACCACGCGGCGATGGTCGCGCGGGTCAGGGACCTGCAGGACTCCTTCAGTGCCGTCGCCCGTATCCCCAAGCCGGTCGTCGCCGCCGTCACGGGCTACGCGCTGGGCGGCGGCTGCGAGTTGGCGCTCTGCGCCGACTACCGCATCGCCGGTGACAACGCGAAGCTCGGCCAGCCGGAGATCCTGCTGGGCGTGATCCCCGGCGCCGGCGGTACGCAGCGGCTGTCCCGGCTGATCGGCCCCTCCAGGGCCAAGGACCTGATCTTCACCGGCCGGATGGTCAAGGCCGACGAGGCGCTGTCGCTCGGTCTGGTGGACCGGGTCGTACCGGCCGCCGATGTCTACACCGAGGCGCACGCCTGGGCGGCGAAGCTCGCGCAGGGCCCGGCGATCGCGCTGCGCGCGGCGAAGGAGTCGATCGACGCGGGGCTGGAGACGGACCTGGAGACCGGGCTCGCGATCGAGCGGAGCTGGTTCGCGGGCCTGTTCGCGACGGAGGACCGGGAGATCGGCATGCGGAGCTTTGTGGAGGAAGGCCCCGGCAAGGCGAAGTTTCTCTGACTCCCGCTGACTCCGGCCGACTTCTTCAAGTTCGGTCAAAGTGCTTGCAGTTGACGCGATGTCTGATTCCAGGTCCCTCGATAGGGCGGTTTATGGGAGCCTTAACCCAACCTTAAGCCTGTCTTGTCGAGGGGGCCTGTCGCTTGCCCGAAAGTGAGCTTCCGTCGCAGGTGGGAGGGGCTTTACCCCCCAACGAAATGCCTCTGGCATATGTCAGAGGATCGAATCGGAATGACTCATTCCGGGGAGCGTATTCCTCGGGAACGGCCCCGGCGGCCGGTTCGGGCGGCCATGATGGGGGCATGGCGGGGCTGGAGGGCATGGAACAGCCGCGGGGACACGCCCGTGCGACGGCAGCGCGGTGGTCGCCTGCGGTCGAGGACGAACGGGCGCTCAAGGCGTTCGAGTTGTTCGGAAACCCCACAGAGCGCGAGATCCGGCTGCCGTCCCGCCCCGAGTCCGCCGCGACCGCGCGCCGCCTCGCCCAGATCGTCGTGCTGCGTCAGTGGGGGCTCACCCCCAAGATGACGGAGGACGCGGTCCTGCTCGTCTCCGAACTGGTCGGCAACGCCGTGCGCCACACCGGCGCGAGAGTCTTCGGCCTGCACATGCGCCGGCGCCGGGGATGGATCCGGGTGGAGGTCCGCGACCCCTCGCGAGGGCTGCCGTGTCTGATGCCGGTCCAGGAGATGGACATCAGCGGGCGGGGGCTGATGCTGGTGGACAAGCTCTCCGACCGGTGGGGGGTCGACCTGCTGCCGCGCGGAAAGACGACGTGGTTCGAGATGCGGGTCGCCGACAGGTAGGCCGCGTGTGTGGCCGCCGTACGACTGTGTGGGCGGGCCGCCGATCGGGCTAATCGCCCGTTTTCCACCCCAACCCCCCTTAAATGGTGCGGGTGACCACGACCGACCGTCGGGCGGTGCTGCGTGCGGGCGCCGGGATCGTTGCCTCGGGGGTGCTGACCACCGGGTGCGCGCCCGGCGGTGCCGCCGCTCCTCCCGCCGCCCCCTCATCCCGTACGTCCACCCCCGCCCCCGCTCCCGCACCCCTCCTCCGCTACCCCGCCCAGATCCTCCACGGCCCCCGCGACCGACCCCGGGTCGCCCTCACCTTCCACGGCAACGGCGACCCCGCCACCGCGCACGCGCTGCTCTCCGCCGCCGAGGAACACGGCTCCCGGGTCACCGTGTTCGCCGTCGGGACCTGGCTCGACGCCCATCCCGGGCTCGCCCGCCGCGTCCTCGACGGCGGCCATGAACTCGGCAACCACACGCTCCGGCACCTCGACATCAACGCCATGCCGGAGGCGGACGCCGAGGCCGAGATCAGGGGGTGCGCCGAGCGGCTGAAGACGCTCACCGGGTCCATCGGCACCTGGTTCCGGCCCTCGCGCGCCGCCCTCGCCTCCCCGCTCGTCGAACGGCTCGCCCGTAGGGCCGGTTACCCGCACGTCCTCTCCTACGACGTCGACTCCCTCGACTTCACCTCGCCGGGCGCCCCCGCCGTCGTACGCAATGTCATGGCCGACGTCCGCGCCGGATCGATCGTGAGCCTGCACTTCGGGTACGCGGACACGGTCGCCGCGCTGCCCGGTCTCCTGCACGAACTCGACCGCCGCGGCCTGCACGCGGTGACCACCACGGAGCTGCTGAGCTGATGCCCCCCACCAAGACCACTGTCGCCCGCGCGCTTGTCGCGGGAGCCGCCCTCACCGTCCTCGCCGGACTCACCGCCTGCGGCACCGAGACCCGGGAGCAGCCGAACCGGACCCTCGGCGCGGTCAAGCCGGTGAAACCCGCCGCGCCCGCCGAACCGGTCGTCCGAGGCCTCCCCGGGATGCCGCCCGTCCTCCACCCCCGTGACGTCTACGCCGCCGACCGGCCGAACAAACTCTCCCCGGTCGTACGGGACTTCCCGTCCCGCGTGTACGTGCCCAACACCGAGTCCGACACCGTCTCCGTCATCGACCCGAAGACGTACGAGATCGTCGAGACGATCCACGTCGGACGCCAGCCCCAACACGTCGTCCCCTCCTGGGACTTGAAGACGCTCTGGGTCAACAACAACCGCGGCCACACCCTCACGCCCATCGACCCGAAGACCGGGAAGGCGGGCAAGCCGGTCGACGTCCACGACCCGTACAACCTCTACTTCACGCCCAACGGCAAGTACGCCGTCGTCATGGCCTCCCTCGACCGCGAGCTGGTCTTCCGCGACCCGCACACCATGAAGACCGTCAAGACCGAGCCCGTCAGCTGCTACGGCGTCAACCACGCCGACTTCTCCCTCGACGGCCGGTACTTCATCGTGTCCTGCGAGTTCAGCGGCGAACTGCTGAAGGTCGACACGGAGAAGATGGAGGTCGTGGCGCAGCAGAAGCTGCCCTACGAGGGCGCGATGCCGCAGGACGTCAAGATCTCGCCGGACGGCAAGCGGTTCTACATCGCCGACATGATGGCCGACGGCATGTGGGTCCTGGACGGCGACAAGTTCACCCGGCCCACCCTCCTGCCCACCGGCAAGGGCACCCACGGCCTGTACGTCAGCCGCGACTCCCGCGAGATGTACGTCTCCAACCGGGGCGAGGGCAGCGTCTCCGTCTTCGACTTCGAGAAGGGCGAACTGACCAAGAAGTGGCACCTGCCCGACGGCGGCAGCCCCGACATGGGCGGTGTCTCCGCCGACGGCAAGGTCCTCTGGCTGTCCGGCCGTTACGACGCCGAGGTGTACGCCATCGACACCCGGACCGGCAAGCAGCTGGCCCGCATCAAGGTGGGCAGCGGCCCGCACGGCCTCGCCGTCTACCCGCAGCCCGGCCGCTATTCGCTCGGCCACACGGGCATCTTCCGCTGATCCGCGACGAGTTGACCGACCTCCGGCCTGTCGGCTGACACGCCGCCGATCGAGTGACGGTCCCCGGTCCGTCGCCGCAGACCCGAGATGGTGCATGCATGATCACCACTCGCCTGCGGCGGCGGACCGCTGCCATCGTCCTCTCCCTGGCCGCCGTCTTCGCGACCTCGGCCGCCACAGTCCCGAAAGCCGCTCCTGCCTGCCCCCAGTTCGACGACCCGGTCAAGGCCGCCGTCGACCGCCGCGTCGACGTCGACCGCATCACGCCCGAGCCGGTCTGGCGGAAGACCTGCGGCACCCTCTACCGCAGCGACGGCCGCGGCCCGGAGGTCATCTTCGCGGAGGGCCTCAAGCCCAGGGACGTCATCAACGGCCAGTACGACATCGAGAAGTACGTCCTGGTCAACCAGCCCTCCCCGTACGTCTCCACGACGTACGACCACGACCTGTACAAGACGTGGTGGAAGTCGGGCTACAACTACTACATCGACGCCCCGGGCGGCGTGGACGTCAACAAGACCATCGGCGACACCCACAAATGGGCCGACCAGGTCGAGGTCGCCTTCCCCGGCGGAATCGACCGGAAGTACATCATCGGCGTCTGCCCGGTCAACAAGACGACAAAGGTAGAAATCATGAGCGCCTGCGAGAGCAACCCCCACTACGAGGCCTGGCACTGAGCGATTGAGGAGCGCCCCGAAGGGGCGCCCGAAAGGGGCGCGGGGAACTGCGCGACCAGCCCCCACCGGCCCGCGGCCAAGGCACAACCCCCTCACTGGGCGAGGAGCAACGCCTCCCCGCCCACAGCCACAAACCCCGCCGCAAGGAACGCCCGCACACTGCGGGCGTTCCCCGGAGCCATCTGCGCCCACACAACCTCCCCACCGCTCAGCTGCCGCGCGGCACTCGCCAGGGCCCGCCCCAGCCCCCGATGCCGTACCCCCTCCGCCACCTCCACCGCGGCCTCCAGCCGCCCCGCGACCCCACGCCCCAGGATGAGCACGCCACCGTCGGCCGCCCACACCCGGACGTCGTCCCGGTGCTTGTGCGCCCGGGCGACCCGGTGATGACCGGGATCGTCGATCTCGGACAACGCCAACGACGGCTCACCCGGCAGCGGAGAAGCGACGGCCAGCAGATCGATCGTCTCGTTCGTGCGGCCCGTACGGTCCATGAGGGCGGCCAGGAAGCGCGGGTTCATCGGCGCGGAGAGCGCGTCGCTGTCGACGCCGGCCAGGGTCCGGCGTACCCAGTCCGGGTCCTCGTCCGTGAAGACGACCGCGTGCGCGGTGAAGGCGAGGACTCCGGCGTCGCGGTGGCAGGCCTGGGGAACGATGGTCGTACGGCCGTCCGGCGGCGGGAAGACGCCCCGCGCGACGCCGTCGAGAATGTCCCTCAGCGTTTCCCCCACAGTGCCCCTCCCGGCCTCTTGAGTCTCCACCCACTGGAAGGCCCAGACTCGCGAACATGATCGACGACGGCACCGGACATCTCACCATCGGCGAACTGGCCAGGGCCAGCGGACTGACCGTACGGACCATCCGTTACTGGTCCGACGAGGGCGCCCTGCCGCCCGTGACCAGGTCGTCCGGCGGCTACCGGCTGTACGACGCCGGCTCCGTGGCCCGCCTCGAACTGATCCGCACCCTGCGCGAACTGGGCCTCGGCCTGGACCACGTACGCGCGGTGCTGGCCGGGGAGACGACGGTCGCGGAGGTGGCCGCCGCGCATGTGGCGGCGCTGGACGCGCAGATCCGGACGCTGAAGGTGACCCGTGCGGTGCTGTCGTCCGTGGCGAGACGCGGTTCGACCGCGGAGGAGATGACGCTGATGAACAAACTGGCGCGGCTGTCGGCCGCCGAACGCAAACGCATCCTGGAGGAGTTCGTGGACGAGATGTTCCACGGCCTCGACGCGGCGGACCCGGTGATTCGTGAGCGGATGCGGACCATCGCCACCGACCTGCCCGAAGACCCCACGCCCGAACAGGTCGACGCCTGGGTCGAGTTGGCCGAGCTGTTGCGGGACCCGGAGTTCCGGGCGCGGATGCGGGCGGTCGCCGAGTTCAACGCCGCCGACCGCGGCCACGACACCGCGGACGGCTCCTCCCTGTGGTTCGCGCAGCGGATGATGAGGCTCGCGGTCGACGCCCGGAAGCGGGGCATCGCCCCCGACGACCCGGAGGCCGAGGACGTAGTGCGGGACATACTGGGCGACGCCGACCCCGCCGACGTACTCGTACGCCTGGAGTCGTCGACGAACGACACGGTCGCCCGTTACCGCGAGTTGCTGCTCGCCGTGAAAGGCCGGGAACCGCTGGCCGCGCACCGGGAGGAGTTCACCTGGGTGGTCGCGGCGCTACGCGCCCACCTGGCCAGTTAATCTGACCTCGTCAGCAGGTACGTACATGAAGGGGCGGGTCCCGGTGGCGGACATCGAGGAAGCACGCAAGCAGTTCGAGCGGATCGACACGAACGGTGACGGGTTCATCACGGCCGCCGAGTTCAAGTCCGCCCTGGCGCAGGAGGGTGACTGGAACGTCACCGAGTCCGTGGCCGAGGTCATCATCGCCTCCCGCGACCTCGACGGCGACAAGCTCCTGTCGTTCGACGAGTTCTGGACGTACCTGAACAAGTAGTGCGCGGTGGTACGGAGTTGTACGTGTGGGGGGCGCCCGCCGGATCCTCGGTGGGCGCCCTCTCACGTTCCGCCCAGCGCGCGGGCCACGAACGTGTCCAGGACGTCCGTGCCGACCTTCACCTCGCGTTTCCGGCCCTGCCAGTCGACGACCGTGTGCGCGCGGGCGGCGTCGCGCAGGGCCCGGACCTCGGAGCGGCTGCCCTGGCCCTCTCGGACGGCCATCGCGCCCTGCGCGGCCCTCGCCCATTCGCCCGCGCAGGCCAGCCAGGGTGCCGCCGAGGTACGGAGGGCGGCCGGGACCGTGTTCGGCCCCGGCCAGGACCGTCAGCCGGGCCCGTAGGGCTTTCGCGGCGCCGGCGTCGCCCCGCCAGTACGCCGCCGTCAGCGCGGCCAGTTCGGGGGCCTGTACTCCGTTGATGCGTGAGGCGCGGTTGACGTCGGCGAGGGCGCGCAGGGCGGTGAGGGCGCGGGTGTCGCCGGCGGCCAGGGTGGCCAGGCCCGCGTCCAGGGCGGCCTCGGGGCGGTACTTCGCCGGGTTCCAGGTGTAGGCGGCCAGGGAGAACAGGGCCGGGGCGGAGGCCGTGGCCTGGTTCATCGGGTTGGCGGTGATGCCCTTCACCACGCCCGCAAGCGTGCGGTCGCGGCCCTCGTAGGGGCCTAGGAGGAGGTGGCCCGGCGTGTAGTCGTTCACCGGGTAGTTGTCCCAGACCAGCACCTGGTGACCGTACGTGCGACGGGCCTCGCGGGCCTGGGCGGTGCGCAGCGTCGGGGAGACGACCTTGGCGCCCGTCCACATCACGGTGACGGCCGGGTCGAGCCGGGCGGCGAGGGTGCTCTTGTACGCGCCGGTGCCGGACCCCGTGTACTCCGTGGGCACGGTGATCAGCGGCGCCGCACCCTTGCGCGTGCCGAGGAACCCGCGCTGGACCCGGTTGAGGAGATCGGCCTGTGCCCGGGCCACGGCGGCCGTGCCGGAGCCGTACGCCGTCCGGTCCCGGGCGCAGTTCCAGCGGCTGATGTCGATGTCGTCGAGGGGCACGGCGAACGCGCGCACCCCCAGATCCCACAGCTGCCGGAACTTGCGGGTGAGGGCCGCCATGTCGGCGGGGGAGCTTTGACGCCCTCGTCTGCGTGAACACAGACGATTCCGGTCCGCACCGCTACGCGGTGCCACCTTGGGTTCCTGCTTCACAGGCCCTTGCCCGCTCCCTTGCGGGAGTTGGTCTTACATGGGCCTCCACAGGCGTTACTTTCCGCCCGTCCGGCGGTAGGTCGGACAACTCCGTTGTCCGACAAGGCGACCCTAGCCCTGATGCCGCGCCCCTCCGGGCCGCTATGGCAAGGATGCCCTACACCTCCACCCTGAAAGGTGGATCACTGGACAAATGTTCGGCAGTAGACGGTGGGGCCGGGGGGAGGGCGTAGACGAAGGTGATGTGGTTGCCGGTGGCCCGGCGGACCAGGGTGCGTAGCGGGGTCAGGCGGGACGGGGGGTCGGTGTCGTGCCAGCGGGCACGCAGCCCTGTTGACGCTTCGTCAGACGTGCTGAGGGGCTCGGAGGTGATGGTGAGCAGGAGTTCGTCCTGTTGCGGCTGGTCGCCGTAGCGCAACTGGTGGACGCCTGCCTCGCGGAGGGTGCGGGCCACGGAGTCCAGCGTCGCCGCGTCCGTCCCGGTGTCGGAGTGCAGGGCCACGCTCCCGCCGATCCGGACCGAGCCCTTGGCCACGTGCACGCTCCGGGGCGTCGGCCACAAGGCCGGTACCGGGGACGGGGGTTGGGGCTGGGCGCTGGGGGTGGCGGAACGGGGGGCCGCGGAACGGAGGGTCGCCGTGTCCTGGGGGTCGTGGGTGAGGACGGTCGCCAGGAGCAGGCCCGCCAGCGCGAGCGCCGCGCCCAGCAACAGCCCTGGAGGTACAGGCCATTGGCGCACAGGGTCTCCGTTCCCCCGCTCGGTCGTCCAACACATGAATCCGTCATGGGACTTCTTATCCACTGGTGTGCTGTCATGTCCGAAAACATGGTGATGTGCCAAATCGGCCACGCTGTGCGCCAGTTGGCGTAGACGCTGCTGATGCCAGGCCTTTGCATGGAACCGCCGGAGGGCTAGTGGTCCTGCCGGAGCACAGGAGGACAGCCATGATGTCGCCGGACCCCTTCAGCTACTGGATCGTGCTGCTCGACATCGAGGACTTCAGCCTGCGCCCGGAGAACGCCCAGGCCACCCTGCACGAAGAGCTGTACGAGGTGGTCGGGTTCGCGCTCGGCCGGGCCGGACTCGGTCTCGCCGACTGCCCGGTCCAGGACCGCGGCGACGGCATGCTGATCCTGGTCCCCATCGGCACCAGCCCGACCAGGCTGCTGCGCGAACTCCAGCGCGGACTGGAGGACGCACTGCTGGCCCACCGGGCGAAGTACAACGAGGACCACCGGATGCGGCTGCGGGTCGGCCTCAACCAGGGGCTCGTGATCCGGCAGGGCGAGCGCTGGACCGGTACGGCCATCAACGACCTGGCCCGGCTCGTGGACGCGGGCCCGGTCAAACGGGTGCTCGCCGAGGCGCGGCGGGCCCAGCTGGTGCTCGTGGTGTCGGAGAGCGTCCACACGGCGGTCGTGCTGGGCCGCTACCCGGGCATCGACCCGGCGGCCTATCTGCCGGCCGACTTCGTCACCAAGCACGGCGAACCGCGCCGCGGCTGGGTCACCGTACCCGGCTACGCGGCGCCACCAGGACTTCCCGCGGATCCGGGGGAGCCGCCCGGCGGAGCGACAGGGGGAGCCTCCGCGCTGGGCGGCACAGCGGGAAGAGCCGGCGGCGGAACCGACTCGGGGAGCACGGTTCCGCCGCCCAAGCTCACCGCCCGTGATGTGACGAACAGTCAGTTCGCCGTCGGTGAGGGGGCCAAGGCCGTCGGCCGGGACGACGTGGCGGGCAACGTGTACTACATCAACCCGCCTCGGGACGAGAGGTGAGCACGCCCGGCGCCCCGGCACCCGGACCCGCGCCCGCCGCCGGTCCCGCGCCCGCCGCCACGCCGTCCCC
>NZ_JBSFDA010000163.1:0-23054 GCF_053593675.1 Streptomyces sp. NPDC002156
GCACGGCGAGGCCCACGGGGTCGCCGTACGGCTTCGCCACGGTCTGCTCGTCGCCCCGACCCGAGAGGTGGGCCCCGGAGGACGGGTGCGTCGCCCCAGGCCCTGCCCGGGCCTACCGGTGCCAGCGCCGGCCCGGGCATGTACAGCGGGTGCTGCGGGCCGGGAGGGTGGCCCCTGGGGCGCGGCCCAGGGAGGCGGGTACGTTGCCTCAGTTCCCGCCTGGGCCTACCGAACCAGCACCGCCCGGGCATGTACAGCGGGTGCTGCCGGGCCCGAGAGGCTGGCCCCGGGGACGCGGGTTCGGCGACGCGGGTTCGTCGCCTCACCCCTGCCCGGGCTTACCGGTGCCAGCGCCGGCCCGGGCACGTACAGCAGGTGCTGCGGGTCTGGGGAGGCTGGCCCCCCCGGGAGGCGGCGGGCCCGGGACGAGGGTTCAGGGAGGCGGGTACGTTGCCTCAGTTCCCGCCTGGGCCTACCGAACCAGCGTCAGCCCGGTCACGTACAGCGGGCGCTGCGGCGCCCGGGAGGCCGGCCCCCGAAGGCGGGCCCTGGCACGCGGGTCCAGGGACGCGGGAACGTCGCCTCAGTCCCCGCCCAGACCCACCGGAACCAGCACCGGCCCCGCCCGCCCCACCCCCTCCAGCTCCAGCACCCACACCTCGTTCACGCCCTCCCGCAGTACCGGCCCGGGCACATACAGCGAGCGTTGCGGGCCCACGGACCAGTACCGGCCCAGGCCGAAGCCGTTGACCCACGCGAACCCCCGTGTCCACCCCGGCAGTTCGAGCCGCGCGTCCCCCGCCCCGCGCACCGTCACGGCCCCCCGGTACAGCCCCGGGGTGGCCTCGTCCGCAGAGGGCAGCGGCCCGAAAGGCACCTCCCTTACGGCATCCTCCTTGAACGCGTCCAGCCGCAGCCCGCTCGCCCGCACCCCGTGCAGGAACTGCCGTTCGTGCAGCACGCCCCCGGTGATGCCCTTCGGCTCGCCGATGCGCGGCCCGTAATTGACCCTCCCCAGGGACTCCACCCACAGCTCCACGCGCGCGTGCCCCGCGACCGGCTCCGCGAGCCGGACGTCCCCCTCGCCCAGCACCCCGGCCCGTACCCCGTCGACGTACACCACCGCCAGATCCCGCAGCCCGCGCACCGACAGCGGATACGGCCGCCGCGGCCCCGGAACGGTCACCGCGTAGCGCACGAGACCGCGGTCCACGTCCAGTTCCTCGAACGTGGGCGGCACGGCGTGCTCCGTCTCGGGGCCGCCCAGGGTGTCGAGTACGGCGGTCAGGGGCGCCCACTCCTCCAGGCGAACGGGGACCGGCGCGCCCAAGGAGGTAGGGACCGGCGGTGGTTCGGGCGGTGGGGTGTCCGCGTATGCCGACAGGATCTCCCTGAAGCGCCAGAACTTCTCCGTGGGGCGCCCGTGTTCGTCGATCGGGGCGTCGTAGTCGTACGACGTCACGTCCGGCTCCAGGGCGCCCTCGTGGGCCTCCCCGAGGGCTTCGTCGCCGACCGCCCGGTTCGCGCCCGACCAGCCCGCGAAGCTCGTACCGCCGTGCGCCACATAGACGTTGACCGACGCCCCGCACTCCAGGATCTCGCGGAGGGCCTGTGCGGCGTCCTCGGGATCCCGTACGACGTGCTCGGCGCCCCAGTGGTCGAACCAGCCGCACCAGAACTCCATGCACATCAGGGGGCCCGTCGGGCGGTGCCTGCGCAACGTCTCGAAGGCCACGCGCGCGTGGGAGCCGAAGTTCACCGTCGCCAGGACGCCCGGCACCGAACCGCCCGTCAGCATGTGGTCCTCCGGACCGTCCGACGTGAACAGTGGGACGCTCACGCCTCCGGCCCGCAGCAGGCCCGTCAGCCGGTCCAGATAGGCCCCGTCGGAGCCGTAACTGCCGTACTCGTTCTCGACCTGCACCATCAGCACCGGGCCGCCCCGGTCGATCTGCCGCGACACGATCTCCGGGAGGAGACGCCCGAACCAGCGCTCCACGGGGCGCAGAAAACGGGCGTCACGCGTGCGTGCGTGTCCCGTCAGCCAATGGGGGAGGCCGCCGTTCTCCCATTCCGCGCAGATGTACGGGCCAGGCCGCACGACCGCCCACAGCCCCGCCTCCCGTGCCGCGTCCAGGAACCGGCCCAGTTGTCCGACGTCCCTGAAGTCACCGGGGTGCGGCTCGTGCAGGTTCCACGGGACGTACGTCTCCACGCAGTTGAGGCCCATCGCCCGCAGCATCGCCAGCCGGTGCGCCCACTGCTCCTCGTGCACCCGGAAGTAGTGCAGGGCCCCCGACAGCAGCCGCATCGGACGGCCGTCCAGCAGGAAGTCCGTGTCACCCACCGTGAACTCGCTCATGTGCCCCACCCTCACCTCTGGCGGCCGACAGCGTCCATGGACAAAGATCAGCGCCAGTTGGACCGAGGTCGTCGCCCCTCCAATGGGCGGAGACGAGCACGACACAGGCGGGAGGACCGCGGATGTACCGCACCTGGATGCGCTTCTTCAGCCCCGCGCCCGCCCACCACCGCCTCGGCCTCGTCTGTCTCGGCGTCGGCCTCCAGCACGGCGCCCTGCCCACCGTCGGCCCCCGCGTCCTCGACCACCACGTGGCCGTCGTCGTCAGCGGCGGACGCGGCTGGTTCCAGGGCGTCGACGGCCGCCGCAGGACCGTCACCGCGCCCACCCTGATCTGGCTCACCCCCGGCACCGCCCACCACTACGGGCCCGACCCCGACACCGGCTGGGACGAGGCGTTCGTCGACTTCACCGGGCCCGCCACCGCCACGTACGCCGAACTCGGCTACATCGAACCCGAGCGGCCCCTCGTACCCCTCACCGACGCCGGCCCCGCCCGGGCCGTGATCGGACGCATGGCCCGCGCCGCACGCCGCGACAACCCCGTCCTGGAGGTCGAGACGGCCGCCGCCGTCCACGAACTCCTCGTCGCCCTGCGCCGCACCCGCGCCGATCTGGCACCCGACGGCGACCAGGTCCTCGCCGCCCTCGCCCGGGACGCCTGCCGGCCCCTCACGGTCGCCGAACACGCGGCCCGGCACGGCATGACCCCCGCCGAACTGCGCACCGCGGTACGACGCGGCGCCGGATGCAGCCCCAAGGACTACCTCCTCGGCATCCGGCTGAGCCGCGCCAAGGAACTCCTCGCCGCCACCGAACTGCCCGTCGCCGCCGTCGCCCGCCGCGTCGGCTACGACGACCCCGCCTACTTCTCCCGCCTCTTCACCCGCCGCGTCGGCATGGCCCCCGTCCACTTCCGGGCACAACAGGGACGCACGGTTCCGGGTGGCTGGAGCGACCGCGTCCCCGACCCCGCCGACCCACCGATGATCGAACACCCGCACGCCACGTAACGCCCAGTTCTCGCCTACCTCACGCGACCCCGGCTCCCCACGAGACCGCCCACCGCGTGCCACGTAGGGTGGACGCCCATGACCACCAGCAACAACCGTGAGGTCGAGCCCGAGATCCGCGCGGAACTCGGCCGGCTGCGCGAGAGCATCGACAACATCGACGCCGCCGTCGTCCACATGCTCGCCGAGCGCTTCAAGTGCACCCAGCAGGTCGGCCACCTCAAAGCCGCACACCAACTGCCGCCCGCCGACCCGAACCGCGAGGCCCAGCAGATCGCCCGCCTGCGCCGACTCGCCGAAAGCGCCAACCTCGACCCCGCGTTCGCCGAGAAACTCCTCAACTTCATCATCGCCGAAGTGATCAGACACCATGAGCGCATCGCCGACGACGCCGTGAACGGCGGGAAACCACCGGTGAGTTGACCCCCGGGGAGTGACAGCCGGGCACCCGCGGGCGCATGCTGCCCTGTGCACTCATCGTGCACTCGTAGTCAGCCGACGAGCACTGCGCGTCAGCACCACGGGTGCCGTCTGGTTGTCCACGCGGGAGGGACGTCGGGCCATGCCGTCGGATGCCAAGATCCTCATCGTCGACGACCACGAGGACACCCTGTACGCCCTGGAGAGCGCCCTCGCCCCGCTCGGCTACCGGCTCGCCCGCGCCACCAGCGGCGACGAGGCCCTCAAACAGGTACTGCGCGGCCAGGTCGGCCTCCTCCTGCTCGACGTCCGCATGCCCGGCGTCAGCGGCCTCGACGTGGTGCGCTACATGCGCCGCCTCGAACAGACCCAGCACATCCCCGTCGTCCTGCTCACCGGCTTCGGTCCCGACGCCGAACTCACCGCCACCGCCTTCGGCCTTGGCGTCGCCGACCTCGTCATGAAACCCATCGACCCGTGGACCCTGCGTACCAAGGTCCGCTACCTGTACGACGCCCACCGCCGCCACCTCGCCCTCGAACAGGAGGTGCGGGAACTCCGCGCCCGCGTCAAGGACCACGGACTGCTCGCCGAACACGCCCTGGAGGACCGCTCCTGAGGCCCCGCAGACGGCCTCCAGGGGCCGGTCGGGGGCGGGGGCGTGCGTCCGGACAAACACCGTGTACCGATCCGCCCCTGTGCCCTGTCAGTGGCATCAGGCAGCATGTCCTCCATGTCCGTACTGACGCGCGACGAAGCGCAAGCCCGTGCCACCCTCCTGGACGTCCACCGGTACACGGTCGAACTCGACCTCACCACCGGGGACGACACCTTCGACTCCCGTACCGTGATCCGCTTCGCGGTGACGGCGGGCCACACCGGCGCGGACACGTTCGTCGAGGTCAGGCCCGCCGAGCTGCGCTCCGCCACCCTCGACGGCCACCCCCTGGACACCGCCGGCCTCACCGACGGCCGGCTGCCCCTCAGGAACCTCGCCGAGGGCGAGCACGAACTGCGCGTGGACGCCGCGATGCGCTACTCCCGCACCGGCGAGGGCATGCACCGCTTCACCGATCCCGCCGACGACGAGACCTACCTCTACACCCAGATGTCCCTTGAGGACGCGGCAGCCGTCTTCGCCAACTTCAACCAGCCCGACCTCAAGGCCGTCTTCGAGTTCACCGTGCGCGCCCCCGAGGGCTGGACCGTCCTCGCCAACGGCATCACCACCGAAACCGCCGACGGCCTCTGGCAGGCCGCCCCCACCCCCCGCATCTCCACCTACCTCGTCGCCGTCGCCGCAGGCCCCTGGCACTCCGTCCGCAGCGAACACCGCGGCCTCCCCTTCGGCCTCCACTGCCGCCGCTCCCTCGCCCCCCACCTCGACACCGACGCCGACGAACTCCTCGACATCACGCGCGCGTGCTACGACCGCTACCACGAGAAGTTCGAGGAGCCCTACCCCTTCGACTCCTACGACCAGGCGTTCGTCCCCGAGTTCAACTTCGGCGCCATGGAGAACCCCGGACTCGTCACTTTCCGCGACGAGTTCGTCTACCGCTCCGCCGTCACCGACACCGAACGCCAGACCCGCGCCATGGTCATCGCCCACGAAATGGCCCACATGTGGTTCGGCGACCTCGTCACCCTCCAGTGGTGGGACGACATCTGGCTGAATGAGTCCTTCGCCGAGTACATGGGTTACCAGACCCTCACCGAAGCGACCCGCTACACGGACACCTGGACCGACTTCGGGGTCTCCCGCAAGGCCTGGGGCTACGACGCCGACCAGCGCCCCTCCACCCACCCCGTCGCCCCCGAAGCCGTCGACGACACCGCCGCCGCCCTCGTCAACTTCGACGGCATCTCCTACGCCAAGGGCGCCTCGGCCCTGCGCCAACTCGTCGCCTGGCTCGGCGAGAAGGACTTCCTGGCCGGCATCAACACCCACTTCGCCCGCCACAAGTTCGGCAACGCCACCCTCGCCGACTTCATCGACTCCCTCGCCGCAGCCACCGAACGCGACGTCCACGCCTGGGCCGACGCCTGGCTGCGCACCACCGGCGTCGACACCCTCAGCCCACGCGTCACCAACGGTGACAACGGCTCCTGCACCCTCACCGTCCGCCACGAAGGCAGCCGCCCCCACCGGGTCGCGATAGGCCTGTACGACCACGACAGCGCCGGCGACGGCACCCTCGCCCTCCGCGAACGCGTCGACCTCGACATCCCCCAGGACGCCCCGCAGCCCATCGGCAAGCGCCCCGCCCTCCTCCTCGTCAACGACGGCGACCTCACCTACGCCAAGGTCCGCTTCGACTCCGAGTCCTTCAAAACCGTCCGTACGGCCCTCTCCGGCCTCCCCGACCCGCTCGCCCGCGCGGTCGTCTGGAACGCCCTCCGAGACGCCCTGCGCGACGGCCAGCTCCCGCCCGCCGACTACCTGGAGACCGTCCGCGCCCACCTCCCGTGCGAAACGGACCTCGCCCTCGTCCAGGGCGTCCTCACCTTCGCCTCCACCGTCGTCGCCGACCGCTACCTGCCCCCGCAGGAACGCCCCGCCGCGCTCGCCACCCTCGCCTCCCTGTGCCGCGACCTCATCCGCCGCACCGAGGACGGCGACCACCCCGGCCTGCGCCTCATCGCCGTACGCCACTTCATCGACGCCGCCGCCCACCCCGACACCATCGCCGCCTGGCTCGCCGAGGGCACCGTCCCCGGCGGCCCCGAACTCGACCCCGAACTGCGCTGGCGCGTCCTGGCCCGGCTCGCCGTCCTCGGCGCCACCGACGCGACCGAGATCGACGCCGAACTCGCCCGCGACCCCAGTGCCTCCGGCCAGGAAGGCGCCGCCCGCTGCCGCGCCGCCCTGCCCGACCCCGAGTCCAAACTCCGGGCCTGGGAACAGATGTTCACCTCCGACGACCTGTCCAACTACCTCTTCGTCGCCACCGCCCAGGGCTTCTGGCAGCCCGAACAGGACGACCTCACCGAGGAGTACGTCAAGCGGTACTGGACCGACGCCGTCGCCGTCGCCGCCCGCCGCGGCCCCGCCATCGCCGACGCCGCCGGCCGCTGGGCCTTCCCCGCCCACACCGCCACCCCCGAAACCCTCCGCCTCGGCGAGAAATGCCTCCGCGACGCCGACCCCATCCCGTCCCTCCGCCGCAAACTCGTCGACCAACTCGACGACCTGGCACGCGCACTGCGCGTACGGGAAGGGGTTACGGAAGGGGCGCGGGAACAGGCGTAAGGCGAACAAGGGCACGCTGTGGGGCATGGGGTCACCCCATGCCCCACACACCTCCCCACGGCAACCCCCGTACCCCCTTTCGGGTTCCGATCGTTGGTCTTCCCGGGCGCGTCGCCCCCGCCCCGTCCAAGCTGGAACTCCCCAGCCACGCGCCCCGGGAGGACCACCATGAGCACGCCGCCCCTCGCCTCAGGCGCCGAAGGCCCCGACTCCCTGCGGCCGTTGCTCGACACGGTCCTCCAAGCCCTCACGGCCGGCGCACACGCGCGCGGCGGACCACTCCCCGCCGGCGGCCCCGAAACCGTCGCCCGGCGCATACGCGACGCCGTCGGTGACGTACTGCCCGACAAGGGCGACCCCAACGCCCTCCACGACCTCGTACGCGCCCTCGCCGAAGGCGCCGCCGACCCCGCCCACCCCCACTGCGCCGCCCACCTGCACTGCCCACCCCTCGCCGTCGCCACCGCCGCCGACCTCGCCGCCGGCGCCCTCAACCCGTCCCTCGACTCCTGGGACCAGGCCCCGGCCGCCTCCGAACTCGAAGCGCTGGTCACAAGGACCCTCGCCGCCGAGATCTACGGGGACGCAAGGGCGAGTGAGCCGAAGGGGCGCGCCGGGGTCTCGACACCGGCTGCAGCGCCCCGGAGGCGAACCGAGCCTCCAAAGAGAGGGGACGCACTTGTCACCACCGGCGGTACCGAGTCCAACCAACTAGCCCTGCTCCTCGCCCGCGAGGCACACCCAGGCGTCCGCCTCATCTGCGGCGCCAACGCCCACCACTCACTGCCCCGCGCCGCCTGGCTCCTCGGACTCCCCGAACCGGTCGTGGTGCCCGCCCCCGCCGGCACCCTCGACCCCGCCGCCCTCGACGAGGCACTGACCGAACTGTCCGGCCCCCCGGGCTCACTCCTCGTCGCCGCCACCGCCGGCACCACCGACGCCGGACTCATCGACCCACTGCCCCAGATCGCCGCCCTCTGCACCGCCCACGGCGCCCGCCTCCACATCGACGCCGCCTACGGCGGCGGACTCCTCTTCAGCGAACGCCACCGCCCCAAACTCGCCGGCCTCGAACACGCCGACACCGTCACCCTCGACCTGCACAAACTCGGCTGGCAACCCGTCGCCGCAGGCCTCCTCGCCGTCAAGAACCCGGACGACCTCACCGCACTCGCCCACCACGCCGACTACCTCAACGCCGACGACGACACCGACGCGGGCCTGCCCGACCTCCTCGGCCGCTCCCTGCGCACCACCCGACGCCCCGACATCCTCAAAATCGCCGTCACCCTCAAAACCCTCGGCCGCCACGGACTCGGCACCCTCGTCGACCAGGTCTGCGCCCACGCCCACGAGTTCGCCCGCCAGGTCCAGGCCCACCCCGGCTTCGAACTCCACGACGCGCCCACCATCAGCACCGTCCTCTTCCGGCCCACCCGAGCCACCGACGACGCCGTGGCCGCCGTACGCCGACAACTCCTCCACGAAGGCCGAGCCGTCCTCGGCCGCGCCCACCTCGACGGCCGCCTCTGGCTCAAGGTCACCCTCCTCAACCCCCACACCCGGCCGGACGACCTGGCCGCACTCCTGAAGCTGGTGGAAGGAAACACCTCCCGATGACACCACTGCCACCCCCCACGCCCGCCGACAACCCGGCGTCCGCCCCCGCCCCCGACCCCGAAACGCCCCACGACCTCGTCGGCATCGGCATCGGCCCCTGCAACCTCTCCCTCGCCGCCCTCGCCCACCCACTCCCCGAACTCGACGCCGTCTTCTACGAACAACACCCCCGCTTCGACTGGCACCCCGGACTCCTCATCGACGGCTCGACCCTCCAAGTCCCCTTCCTCGCCGACCTCGTCACCCTCGCCGACCCCGCAAGCCCCTGGTCCTTCCTCAGCTACCTCAGAACCCGCGAACGCCTCTTCCCGTTCTACTTCGCCGAGCGCTTCCACATCCAACGCGCCGAATACGACGCCTACTGCCGCTGGGTCAGCGAGAACCTCCCCCGGCTCCACTTCGGCCACCAGGTCGACGCCGTCCGCTGGAACCCCGAACGAGACGTCTTCGAAGTCGACTACACCCAACTCGACGCCGAAGGCGAAGCCGAAGCCCTCGGCCGCACCTACACCAAGAACGTCGTCCTCGGCATCGGCAGCGAACCCCACATCCCCGAACCCCTCAAACCCCTCGTCGACGCCCCCACCGTGCCCGTCCTGCACGCGGCCGACTACCTCGCCCACCGCGACCGGCTCCTCACCGCCGAACACGTCACCGTCATCGGCTCAGGACAGACCGGCGCCGAGATCTTCCTCGATCTGCTGCGCCACCGCCCCCCAGGACGCGAGAAGATCCACTGGCTCGGCCGCACCGAGGCCTTCGCCCCCATGGAGTACTCGAAGCTCGGCCTCGAACACTTCACCCCCGATCACACCCGCTACTTCCACGCCCTCCCCGAACCCGTCCGCGACCGCCTCGTCGCCGCCCAATGGCAACTCCACAAAGGCATCGGCGCCGACACCATCGCCGCCATCCACGACGAGCTCTACCACCGCACCCTCCACGGCGGCTGGCCGGAAGCCGTCCTCACCCCCGGCGTCCACGTCCGCACCGCCGGCCGCGTCGCCACCACCAAAGTCGAACTCCACCTCGAACACACCCGACAAGGCACCCGCACCCGCCTCACCACCGACGCCGTCGTCCTCGCCACCGGCTACCAGGACCGCCCCCTCGACCGCATCCTCGCCGGCCTCGACCCCTACCTCCGCCGCGACAACAGCGAACGCCCCCGCATCGACGACCAGTACAGACTCGTCCTCGACCCCGCCATCACCGCCTCCGGCAGCCACGTCTACGTCCAGAACGCCGAACTCCACACCCACGGCGTCGGCACCCCCGACCTCGGCCTCGTCGCCTGGCGCAGCGCCACCATCCTCAACTCCCTCACCGGCCGGGCCCCCTACCCCCTCCCGACCAGAACCGCCTTCACCACCTTCGGCCTCGACCAACCACTGGCCCAGGTCCCCACCCCCCGCCAGAGCCAGGAACGAGGAAAGGGCCAGCACCAGGTGCTGACCCCTCTCGTGGACGGAATCTGAGGCGACCCAGCCACAGACGCCGGACCGGCCTAGAACACAGGCGTACCGTCCCGCGTCAACTTCCAGTCCACCGAAGCGAACTCCTTCGGATCCAGCACACCCTTCGCCGTCACCCACTCGGAGATCCGCGTCCGGATCTCCGTCGACTCCGACCACAACTCCTGCGCCGACGCCACATGCGGGAACGCCCCACCACCATTGGCCCGGTAGTTGTTCACCGCGAACACGAACTGCTGCGCGTCATCCAGCGCGGCACCGTTGTAGGCCAGGTTCTTGATCCGCGATCCGGCCGCCTGCGCGATGTCGATGTCGTACGTCAACCCCGACACATAGTCGTAGTTGTAGTCCGGCCGGTTCGCCGCGTTCGTCAGCTTCTCCACGTCGACCACCGCGTCCGCGGCCGTCTGCACGAAGTACTGCGCCGAGTACTCCAGGTACGCCCGCACTTGCGCACCCGTCATCAACTTCGCGACCAGCGTGTTGTCGTACACATACAGACTCGACAGATCCCGGATCGTCACCTCACCCGCCGGGATCTCCGACGTCCGCGAGAACGGCGAAGCCTGCGCGATCACCGGCAGCGACGCGTACGACGTCCCCACCAGCGCCGCCTTCACCACGTCCTCCTGGACCTTCGTGATCAGATCGATGATCGGAGCGTCCTTGTAACGCGCCTCCACCGTCGTCAACGTGTCCGTCGCCGTACCGACCACCTGGTTGACGTACGCCACGACGACGTCGTGCTCGTCCTTCAGCAGCTTCGTGATCCTCGGGTCATCGGCGACCGTCTTCGAGTCACGCACCGTCGCCGCCACCGACTCGACGGCCCACTTGCCCTTCTCGAAAACCAGCTCGATGTCGAACAGCGACAACCGCTCCGCATACGCCAACGGCTCCGACAGGATCACCGTCTTCCCGGTCGCCGTGTTCGTCACCTTCAGCTCGGCGATCTCCGTGTGCGCATGCCCGACCAGAATCGCGTCGATCCCCGGCACCCGCTGCGCCACCAACGCCGCCGAGTTCTCGATGTACGGCAGCTGATCACCGTACGAAGAAGTCCCCGAAGACCCCGAATGCGCCGACACCACAACGACATCCGCACCCATCGAACGCAGCTTCGGCACCCACTTCGCCGCCTGCTCCTCCAGACCCGGGAACGTCAACTTCCCCTGCACATAAGCCTTGTCCCAGATCGCGATACCAGGATTCGTCAGCCCCAGCACAGCCACCTTGACCGGCGGAGCACCCTTCACATGGAACGTCTTCATGAAGAACGGAGGAAACGCAGGCTTCAGCGTCTTCGCGTCCAGCGCGTTCGCACCCAGCAACGGGAACCGGCACTGCGACTCGAACTTCCGCAGCGTCTCGATCCCGTAGTTGAACTCGTGGTTGCCGAGCGCCACCGCGTCGTACCCGATGGCGTTCATCGCTTGCGCCATCGGGTGAACCGGCCCGCCCTTGGCGGTGATCGGGTCCACCTTCGCGTAGTAGTACGTCAGCGGGGTGCCCTGAATCGTGTCGCCCGCGTCGAGCAGCAGCGTGTTGCGACGCCCCTTCTCCTTACGGACCTGCTCCACCAGCGTCGAGATCCGCGCCAGCCCCTGCGCGTTGCCCTTCGCGTCGGAGTACTCCGCGTTCTTGAAGTAGTCCCAGTTGAAGATGTGCCCGTGCAGATCCGTCGTGCCCATCACGGTCAGGGCATACCGCTTCGCGGGCCTCGCGGGCTTCTTCGCCTCCGCGGCCTGCGCCGCCGGAGCCACGACAGCGCTGGTCAACGCGACCCCCGCCCCGGTCACAGCGGACTTCGTCAGGAACTTCCGGCGGTTCAACGGCATGTTTCGGGCTCCTCGGGGAATGGTCAACGACGCGCGTAGATTCTGACCCGAGCATGACCGGCCGCAACAGCCCCCGAAGGTTTCGATCTGATGACCGGCAGGGACGGGAACACGGCCCGCACCCCCACCATGAGTGACAGAGTGGGACGTATGACCTCCACCCCGGAGCACCCCACCGCCGTCCCCTACGGCACCCCCGACGCCCCCCGCATAGCCGTCCGCGGCGAAGCCCACCTCGAAGTCGACCCCGAGATCGCCCGCATCGGCATCACCGTCAGCGCACGGGGCACCGACCGCCGCACAGCCCTCGACGACCTGACCCGCCGCAACGCGACAGTCCTCGACCTCGTGAAAACATACGGCGACGCCGTCGAACGCCTCGAAACAGGCGCCTTCTCCATCGCCCCGGAACTCACCAAACACGGCCGCGGAGAACGCGTCCGCGCCTACCACGGCCGCGTACATCTCACCGCCGAACTCACAGACTTCACCGCCCTCGGCGAACTCACCAGCCGCCTCGCCGACCTCGACCTCACCCGCGTCGACGGCCCCTGGTGGGCCCTGCGCCCCGACTCCCCGGCCCACCGCGACGCCCGCCGCCAAGCAGTGCGGGAAGCGGTACAGCGGGCCCGCGAGTACGCCGAGGCCTTGGGGACCTCCCTGGCGGCGCTCGTGGAGCTGGCGGACGTGGGCGCGGAGGCCGCACAGCCCATGGGGTACGAGGTCCAGTCACGCTCCCTGCGCCGTGCCGCCTTTGCCGGAGCCGAAGTCGCAGACGAAGCGGCACCACTCGACCTGGAACCGCAACGGCAACAGGTGTACGCGCAGGTGAACGCCCGCTTCACCATGGTGCCGCCGCAGCTGTGAAGAGGGGACTTGAATAACCGTCCGACGCTCATCAGAGCGACCCTGCGCACAATTCAACACTTGTCAATAACCCTTCACGCAAAGGTTGTTGAGTAGTCATGCAGGGCCAATTCCCTACCCACCGGTAAGGCCTACGCTCGAAACATGCGCCGAGCAAAAATCGTCTGTACTTTGGGCCCCGCCACCGACTCGTACGACCAGATCAAGGCACTGGTCGACGCCGGAATGGACGTCGCCCGCTTCAACCTCAGCCACGGCACCTACGCCGAACACGAGGTGCGTTACCAGCACGTCCGCAAGGCAGCCGACGAAACCGGCCGCAGCATCGGCCTCCTCGCCGACCTTCAAGGCCCGAAGATCCGACTCGGCCGCTTCGCCGAAGGCCCCGTACTCCTTGAACGCGGCGACACCTTCACCATCACCGTCGAGGAAGGCGTCGAAGGCACCCAGCACACCTGCGGAACCACCTACGCCGGCCTCGCCGCCGACGTCACCCCCGGCGAACGCGTCCTCGTCGACGACGGCAAGGTCTGCCTCGAAGTCACCGCCGTCGACGGACCCCGCGTCCACACCAGGGTCGTCGAAGGCGGAGTCATCTCCGACCACAAAGGCCTCAACCTCCCCGGCGTAGCGGTGTCGGTCCCCGCCCTCTCCGACAAGGACGAGGCGGACCTGCGCTGGGCGCTGCGCACGGGCTTCGACGTCATCGCGCTGTCCTTCGTCCGCAGCGGACGCGACATCGAAGACGTCCACCGCATCATGGACGAGGAACACCGCCGCCTCCCGGTCATCGCGAAGGTGGAGAAGCCGCAGGCGGTCGAGGCGATCGACGACATCGTGGCCGCCTTCGACGGCATCATGGTCGCGCGCGGGGACCTGGGCGTCGAGATGCCGTTGGAACAGGTCCCGATCGTCCAGAAGCGCGCGATCAAACTGGCGAAGCGCAACGCCAAGCCGGTCATCGTGGCGACGCAGATGCTGGACTCGATGATCGAGAACTCCCGCCCGACGAGGGCGGAGGCGAGCGATGTGGCGAACGCGGTGATCGACGGCACGGACGCGGTGATGCTGTCCGGCGAGACGAGCGTGGGCAAGTATGCGATCGAGACTGTCCGGACGATGGCGAAGATCGTGGAGGCGGCGGAGGAGGACATCCTGGCCAAGGGCCTGCCCCCTCTGACGGAACGCAACAAGCCCCGCACCCAGGGCGGTGCGGTGGCCCGTGCGGCGGCGGAAATGGGCGACTTCCTCGGCGCGAAGTTCCTGGTGGCGTTCACGCAGAGCGGCGACACGGTGAAGCGGTTGTCGCGCTACAGGTCCCCGATCCCGCTCCTGGCCTTCACTCCCGACCCGGCGACGCGCTCGCAGCTGACGCTGACGTGGGGAGTGGAGACGTTCCTGGGCCCGCACGTCGACTCCACGGACGCGATGGTGGACCAGGTGGACGAGCTGTTGTTGAAGTACGGCCGCTGCCAGAAGGGGGATGTGGTGGTGATCACGGCCGGCTCCCCGCCCGGGGTCTCGGGCTCGACGAACCTGGTGCGGGTCCACCACATCGGCGAGGACGACAAGTAGACGTGGAATTGAAGGGCTCCTCCTGGGCGGAGAGGCCCTTTTCGGTTCAGTGCTTGGGGCCTACGTGGGTGTCCATGAGGGCTACGGAGGCGCGTCGGGCGACAGAGATGTTGTAGGGGTTGCCGTTTCGGGTGCAGTGCGTCCACTCGATGCCCAGCTTGTCGAGGGTGTCTGTATAGAGCTGCCGGATGTCGTCGGACACGTTGGTGAAGAAGTACCGCGGGTATTCGTAGCGCTTGCGTTCCCCGGCGACCAGGCGAGTCGTCCAGTTGGTGATGCGGCAGCCGTCGGAGTGGACAAGGCCGCGGATGAAATCCCAGGGATACGCATCGACAATCGCCTGCTGCCAGGATTCGAGGACGATGTGGCGCTCGTGTTTCTTGCCGGGGCCATGCTGGGGGAAGAGGCAGGTCCAGTGCTTGGTGTACGACTTCACCTCGACGCAGCCCGTCCGCGAACGCTGCTTGACGCTTGGCAGCGGCATCACCTTGCGCATCGCCTCTTCAGCGGCCGCGATCAGGCCGGTCTGAGTGGCGTTGCAGAAGATGGACAAGTGGTGCTGCTTGGGCTTGGAGATGATGTGGCCGTCGCCGAGGTAGAGACCAAGCAGGTACGCGTAGGCGGTTCTGTCGATCTCGTTCCCGGTGCATCGGGGACAATCTGTGGGCTGCTCGTACGTCTCGCTGCGTGCTCTGCGATCTTCGCTGCGCCACCAGCCGATGGTTCCTCGCGGAACGTTGAGGCACTCCGCGACTGCACGGTTGGGGATGCCCTGGCGCATGAGTGCGATTGCTTGGGCGCGGATCGAAGGGCTGTGCTGTTCCATGTAGCCCAGGCTGAGTGCCTGATTGCGGCGACACGCAGCAAAAAGCGGAGGTTCACGAGAACGTGAGCCTCCGCTTCCGGATGTGCCGGGTGCGGGATTCGAACCCGCAAGCCCTCTCAGGCAGAGGTGTTTGAGACCTCCGTGTATGCCGTTCCACCAACCCGGCCAGGCACAGAGGCGAGTGTACCGGGTCACCGCAGGTCCCCGCCTCTAGGTAGGCTGCAAAGCAGCAGTAGTGCCCGGCCCGTAACAAGGAGCCCCCGTGACCGCCCCCGAGTCGCCCCAGCCCGCAGACGCGCCCGACGACGACAAGTCGCACGTGCCTCCGCTGACGACCCGTGTCGTCATTGCCGAGGACGAGGCGCTCATTCGGCTCGATCTCAAGGAGATGCTCGAAGAAGAGGGCTACACCGTCGTCGGTGAGGCCGGTGACGGTGAGGAGGCCGTGGAGCTTGCCCGTGAGCACCGGCCCGATCTCGTCATCCTCGATGTGAAGATGCCCAAGCTCGACGGCATCTCGGCGGCCGAGAAGATCGCCGAGGAGTCCATCGCCCCGGTACTGATGCTCACCGCCTTCTCGCAGCGCGACCTTGTCGAGCGAGCTCGGGACGCCGGTGCCATGGCGTATCTCGTGAAGCCGTTCAGCAAGAGCGATGTCGTACCGGCGATCGAGATGGCCGTCTCGCGGTTCAGCGAGCTGCGCCAGCTGGAGAGCGAGATCGCGGATCTGACCCAGCGTCTGGAGACCCGCAAGCTCGTCGACCGTGCCAAGTCGGTCCTCCAGACGGAGTACGGACTGACCGAGCCCGCCGCGTTCCGGTGGATCCAGAAGACCTCCATGGACCGGCGGATGTCCATGCAGCAGGTCGCCGAGGCCGTCATCGCCGACGCCGAGGAGAAGAAGGCCGCCAAGGGCTGACGTAGCCCCGCAGACAGAGTACGAGGAGGCCCGCATCCCCAACCGGGGGTGCGGGCCTCCTCGTACATACCTGCTCTCGAAGAACTCAGTCCTCGCCGAGGTACGCCTTGCGTACCGACTCGTCGTGGATGAGGTCCTGGCCCGTGCCGGAGAGGACGATGTTGCCGACCTCCATGACATGGCCCTGGTCGGCCAGCGACAACGCCGCCTGGGCGTTCTGCTCGACCAGGAGGATCGTCGTACCCGTGGACTTCAGCTCGGAGATCGTCGCCATGATCTTCTGCATCATGATCGGGGAGAGGCCCATGGAGGGCTCGTCGAGCATGAGGAGCTTGGGCTGGGACATCAGGGCGCGGCCCATGGCGAGCATCTGCTGTTCGCCGCCCGAGAGGGTTCCCGCGGCCTGGTTGCGGCGTTCTCCCAGGATGGGGAAGAGGTCGTAGGCGCGCTGGATGTCCTTCTCGATCCCTTCCTTGTCCTTCCTCAGGAACGCTCCGAGCTGGAGGTTCTCGAAGATGCTCAGGCGCGGGAAGATGTGCCGGCCCTCGGGGGAGTGGGCGAGGCCGAGGGAGACGATCTTGTGGGCGGGGACGCCGTTGAGGGGCTTGCCGTCGAACAGGATCTTGCCGGAGGTCGGCTGCAGGAGGCCCGACAGGGTGCGAAGGGTCGTCGTCTTGCCGGCGCCGTTGGTGCCGATGAGGGTGACGACCTGGCCTGCTTCGACGCTGAAGGAGATGCCCTTGACGGCTTCGATCTTGCCGTACGAGACCCTGAGGTCCTCGACTTCGAGGAGTGCGGTCACTGGCCTTCTCCCTTCGTGCTGGTGGTGCTCGCTGCGTCGGCGGCGGCTTCGGCGGCCTCGACCTCGGCGGCTTCCGCCTGGCCGGGGTCGCCCTCGAAGGGCTCGCCGAGGTAGGCGGCGATGACGCGTTCGTCGGCCTGGACGACCTCGGAGGTGCCCTCGACGAGCTTCTCGCCCTGGACGAGGACGGCGACGCGGTCGGACAGGTTGAAGACGAAGCGCATGTCGTGCTCGATGAGGAGGACGGCGATGCCCTTGTCGCGGATGGCGAAGACCAGGTCCTCGGTCGCCCGCGTCTCCTGGGGGTTCATGCCGGCCGTCGGCTCGTCGAGGAGGAGCAGGCCCGGCTCCGACGCCATGGCGCGGGCGATCTCCAGCTTGCGCTGTTCGCCGTAGGGGAGGTTGCGGGAGAGGTGGTCCCGCTTGTGGGCCAGGCCGATGAACTCCAGGAGTTCCATGGCGCGTTCTTCGCTCGCCTTTTCGGCCTTCTTGAAGCCGGGGCCGCGGAGGAGGGCGGACCAGAGGCCTTCCTTGGTGCGGGTGTGGCGGCCGACGAGGACGTTCTCCAGGACCGTCATGTTGGCGAACAGACGGATGTTCTGGAACGTACGTGCGATGCCTGCCTGGGTGACCAGGTGGGGCTTCGGGGGGAGGACGGTTCCCTTGTAGGAGACCGTGCCCTCCGTGGGGACGTACAGGCCCGTGAGGCAGTTGAAGAACGTGGTCTTGCCGGCGCCGTTGGGGCCGATGAGGCCGACGATCTCGCCGCTGTTGACCGTGAAGTCGACGGAGCGGACGGCGGTGAGGCCGCCGAAGCGCATGGTGACGTTGCGCGCTTCGAGTACGGGGGTGGGTGTGCTTGTGGTCATGGTGGTTACGCCCCCGCCTTGGTGACGGCCGGATCGTCGGCGAGTGTTTCTGTGTCGGGTACGTCGAGCTGGCCGGTCTCGTGGAATTCGAGCTGGTTGCGGCGGTTGGCGATGATGCCCTCGGGGCGGAAGCGCATGAGGACGATCAGGGCGATGCCGAACGCGAGCAGCGACTTGTCCTGGAGGAAGACGAGCTTCTCGGGCAGCAGGTAGAGCAGGGCCGCGCCGAGGATCGGGCCGGCGACCGTGCCCATGCCGCCGAGGACCACCGCGGCCAGGAGGAACGCCGAGTTGGGGGGCGTCGAGCCGGCGAACTGGTACGGGGTGGGGACCACGCTGTAGGTGACGTGGGCGCTGACGGTGCCGGCGAGGCCGGCGAGGGACGCGCCGAGGGCGAAGGCGATGAGCTTGACGCGGAAGCCGTTGATGCCCATGGCGGTGGCGGCGGTCTCGTCCTCGCGGATGGCGATCCAGGAGCGGCCGATGCGCGAGTCGGCGGCGCGGGTGTAGACGAGTACCACGATCGCCATGATCAGGACCATGAGGAGGTAGTAGTTCGCGAACCGGCCGAGGGTGAATCCGCCGACGTCGTGGGCTTCGCCGAAGTTGAATCCGAAGAAGTCGAGGTCGGGGATGGACGGGATGCCGTTGGGCCCGTTGGTGATGTCGGGTCCTGAGACGCCGTCCATGTTGTTGACGGCGATGCGGAAGATCTCTCCGAAGCCGAGGGTGACGATGGCGAGGTAGTCGCCGCGCAGTCGCAGGGTGGGGGCGCCGATGAGGACGCCGAAGATGAGCGATGCGGCGGCGCCGGAGAGGGCGGCGGCCCAGAAGGGGAACTGGACGCCGGAGAAGCGGGAGAACTCGGAGCCGGAGACGAGGGCGGCGGTGTAGGCGCCGACGCCGAGGAAGGCGACGTATCCGAGGTCGAGGAGGCCCGCGAGGCCGACGACGATGTTGAGGCCCAGGGCGACGGTCCCGAAGATCAGGATGTTGACGCCGATGTTGGCGTAGTGGTCGTCGGTCTGGGTGAAGGGGAACGCGATCGCGGCGGCGAAGCCCATGGCGAGGGTGAAGCCTCGGTGGTGGGCGACGAGCCGGGAGAAGCGGTCGGTGAGGCCGGCGGAGTGCAGGGCCCACATGGCGAAGACGACGAGGATGAGGTAGCCGATGAACAGCTCGCCGTACTCGGTGTCGATGCCGTAGGTGAAGACGCCGAGGCCGACGGCGGTGACGGCGGTGATGACCGCGCGCTCGATCCAGGGGGCGAGGGCTCCCGGTGCGGGGACGCGGTCGGGCTTGCCGATGTAGGCGGCCAGGCCCTTGAGGCCGGCGATGAGTATCCGGCTCTGGGAGGGGATGCCGCCCTTGCGCAGGCCCGCGTCGTAGGCCGCCTTGGCGTTGCGGGTCTCGTCGGCTGCGGCGGGGAGTGCGAAGGCGCCGATGACCGCGAGGAGGGAGGCGACGGCGGCGACGTAGGCGCCTGGTTCGAGGTTGACGAGGCCGTCGAGGTTGACGGCGATCGCGATGACGGTGAACCAGGTGGTGCCGAAGGCGCCCAGGGCGGTGAGGACGGTGGGGCCGTTGTTTCCGGCGGGCAGGAGCCAGCCGAGGCCGCGGATGCCGTAGCCGGCGAGGGCGAAGAGGGTGATGAGGAGGCCACCGGTGAAGGTGAGCCACTGGAGGCCGCCGGGGTAGCCGGTGATGGTGAGGTCGCCGGGGAACTCGGAGGTCCAGGTCCAGGCGAGGAAGGCGGAGGCCGCGGTGGCGATGCCGCCGACGAGGGTGAGGGCGCGGGCCGCCGCTGCGGGCAGGGGGATGAGACCCGGCTCGGGGGCGGTCGTCGTCTTGGTGAGGTCGGTCATCGTGATCACGCCCTGTCCGCGACGCGTTCGCCGAGCAGGCCTTGTGGCCTGACTAGCAGGACGATGATGAGGAGGCAGAACGCCCAGACGTTGGCCCAGCCCTGGCCGCCGAGCTGCTGCATGCCGGGGATGCCGTCGATGTAGGCGGAGGCGAGGGTCTCGGCGACGCCGAGGACGATGCCGCCGAGCATGGCGCCGTAGATGTTGCCGATGCCGCCGAGGACGGCCGCGGTGAAGGCCTTGAGGCCCATCAGGAAGCCCATGCGGTAGTCGACGTTGCCGTACTTGAGGCCGTACGCGACTGCTGCGACGGCGGCGAAGAAGCCGCCGATGGCGAAGGCGATGACGATGATGCGGTTGGTGTCGATGCCCATGAGCTGTGCGGTGTCGGGGTCCTGCGCGGTGGCCTGCATCGCGCGGCCGGTGCGGCTGCGGTTGACGAAGAACGCGAGGCCGGACATGCAGACGATGGCGGCGACGATGAGGAAGATGTCGGCGTCCTTGATGGTGACGGAGCCGATGTCGTGGGTGGCGTCGAGGCCGGGGAAGGCGCGGGCGCGGTCGGCGTCGGGGTAGAAGTTGCGGACGACCTCCTGGAGCGCCAGGGAGAGGCCGATGGCCGTGATGAGCGGTGCCAGTCGTGGTGCTCCGCGTAGGGGGCGGTAGGCGAACCGTTCCGCTCCGACGGCGATGAGGATGGCGACGAGGGCGCCGCCGATCAGCATCAGGGGCACGGCGATGGCCATCGCCGTGTTGTCGGGGAGGACGTAGAAGTAGACCGTGAGGGCGCCGAAGGCCCCGGTCATGAAGATCTCGCCGTGCGCGAAGTTGATGAGCTGGACGATGCCGTACACCATCGTGTAGCCGATGGCGATGAGCCCGTACATCGAGCCGAGGAGCAGCCCGTTGGCCAGCTGCTGCGGCAGGGTGTTCACCGCGTGGCCTCCATGTCGCTGGTGGTCGTGTGCACTGGATGCGTGCCGGGTGGGGGTTGGGGTGTGAAAACGGGCCGCGCGGTGGGGGTCCTCCTGCCGCGCGGCCCGTGGTGCGTGTGCTGGGCTTGGATCAGCCGGTGAGAGCGCTCAGCTGATTCAGCTGGTGGGCGTACCGGTGTGCACAGCCTTCCAAGCGCCCTTGACGACCTGGTAGACGGTGAGCTGCTTGTTGCCCGTGTCGCCGTACTCGTCGAAGGAGACCTTGCCGGTGATGCCTTCGAAGTCGGACTTCTGGACCTCGTCGACGACCGTGGAGCGCAGGTCGTTCATCTCGGGCAGCTTGCCGTCGTTGGCGTCCATGGCGGCCTTGACGGCCTTCATGATGGCGGTGGCGGCGTCGTAGGAGTAGCCGCCGTAGGCGCCGTAGTCACCCTTGTAGCCCTTGGCCTTGTACTCGGCGACGAAGGCCTTGGCGCCGGCCAGGGTGTCGACGGGGACGCCGACGGAGGTGACGAGGTCACCTTCGGAGGAGGTGCCGGCGGTCTCGATGTAGGTGCTGGCGTACATGCCGTCGCCGCCGAAGAGCGGGATCTTGACGCCGGCGTCCTTGAGCTGCTTGGTGATCAGCGCGGACTCGTCGTACTGGCCGCCGTAGTAGAGCAGGTCGGCGCCGGAGGTCTTGATCTTGGTGACGAGGGAGGCGAAGTCCTTGTCGCCGGTGTTGACGTGGTCGGTGCCGGCGATGGCGCCGCCGAGTCCCTTGAACTGCTCGTTGAAGATCTTGGCGAGGCCGGCGCCGTAGGTCTGCTTGTCGTCGACGACGAAGGCCTTCTTCTTCTTGAGGTCGTTGTACGCGTACTCGGCGGCGAAGGTGCCCTGGAGCTCGTCCGTGGTCGCCGTGCGGAAGTACGTCTTGTACGGGCGCTTCTTGTCCGTCTGCCAGTTCTTGCCCTGGGTCAGCTCGGGGTTGGTGTTCGAGGGGGAGATCTCGACCATGTTGGCCGAGGCGAACACCTGCTGCATCGACTGGGCGACGCCGGAGTTCAGGGGGCCGACGGTGCCGACGACGGTCTTGTCGCCGACGAGGGCCGTGGCGTTGGACTGGCCGGTGGCGGGCTGGGCCTTGTCGTCGAGGGCCTTGACCTTGAACTTGACCCCGGGGACGAGGTTGTTCTTGTTGGCGTCGTCGACGGCGATCTGGACGCCGTACTGGATGCCGAGACCGGTGGTCGAGTTCTCGCCGGACAGGGGGGCGTCGACGCCGATGGTGAGGGTGGTGTCTCCGCTGTCTCCGTCACCGCTGTCGTCTCGGGAGCCGCACGCGGTGAGGGTCAGAGCTCCGGTGGTGAGAATGGAGGTGAGTATCACCAAAGAACGCTGTCGCACAATCAGTCCTTTCCGCAGACGTGTCGTCCCGTGGGGATGCGACAGATGCGGCGCTGGTACCGAACTCCCGGTGGAGCGGTGACTGGCCGTGACTCTAAGCCCGGTCTACGCGCGGGGGCATCGGGGTGGGCTGGCTTGTGACTTTCTTGTTATGACGTGCTGGTTGGTATGGCTTGGGGGAGTGAGGTTTCAGCCGGTTTGGCCAGAACTGTGCTCGGTCCACATTTTGAGAATGTGCACTTCCCGTTGCCCGTGGGCTTGGCCGCGCGGGCAACGGGTCGCAGGCCGCTCTGATCAGCTGGAACAGGTCGTCCGGATAGGCGCCGCCGAAGATGAAGCTGTGGCGCTGTATTGCGCGCGTGTTACGCAGCGTTACGTCAAGAAATGGCAGGTCGGCGTCGAGGGGGAAGTCCGCGCAGTCGACCACGGATATCTGGACGGTGATCCGACGGGTGGTCCCGGCGTTGACGGTGGTGGTCTCGGCGGGCGATATCCGGGCGGTGAGTCCGTCGAAGGCGGCGCCGGTGACGCGCACGGTGACGGGTGGTCCGCTGTGTACGGTCACGGCGAACCGGAACAGGCCGCTGGCGGGGGTGGAGTCGAAGGTCGCGGCGAGTCCCGTGTACCGGAACGTGGTGACGGCCGCGGGCCAGGGCATGGGGACGAGGGCCTTGTCCGGTGCGGACGGGCTCGGAGGCAGGAGGACGACGACGCCGGTTGCTGCGACAGCCAGTGCGGCGGCCCCGAGAGCCGCTCTGCGGACACGCGGGGACAGTGCCTGCCAGCGGTCCGCGAGGCGTGGTGTGTCGGCACCGATGACTTCGTAAGTCTCTTGCGCGTCCGGCGAGTTGACGGGTTCGACGGGGCCGATGCCGGTCATGGTCGCAGCCTCATGGGGGAACGGTAGTGCCTCGGGCGGTGGGACGGTGCAGCCCAGGTCTGGTTTGTCCCGCCCCCGCCGCCCCTACCCGTCCCATCCCTGGGGGCTGCCGCCCCCAGACCCCCGCTGTCGGCCTGAACGGCCTCGTC
>NZ_JBSFDA010000164.1:0-23015 GCF_053593675.1 Streptomyces sp. NPDC002156
CGGCTCGATGAACTTCTTCGGCGCCCTGCGCCGCGCGATGGCCACGACTGGGTACAGCGACCTGAAGGAGTTCCAGCGGGTTGAGGTCGCGGTGGTCGGCGGGCGGTGGCCCGCGATCGACGTCACCATGTCCAGGACCTGGCGGGTCTCCGCGACCTCGTGGACGCGGTACACCCGCGCCCCCAGCCACATCGACACCGCCGTCGTCGCCAACGTCCCCACCAGCCGTTCCTTCACCGGCCGGTCCAACGTCTCACCCACGAAGTCCTTGTTGGACAGCGACACCAGCACAGGCCACCCCGTCTCCACCATCTCCCCCAGCCGCCGAGTCGCCTCCAGACTGTGCCGCGTGTTCTTCCCGAAGTCGTGCCCCGGATCGATCATCACCGACTCCCGAGGCACCCCCAGCGCGACCGCCCGCTCGGCCAGCCCGACGGTCACCCCGAGGATGTCGGCCATGACATCCCCGTACTCCACCCGATGCGGACGGGTCCGCGGCTCCGCACCGCCCGCGTGCGTACACACCAGCCCCACCCCGTACCGCCCCGCGACCTCCGCGAGCCGCGGATCGACGCCGCCCCACGCGTCGTTCAGCACATCGGCCCCCGCCTCGCACACGGCCTCGCCCACGTCCGCCCGCCAGGTGTCCACGCTGATGACCACGTCGGGGAACCGGCGCCGCACCTCCGCCACGAAGCCGACCGTCCGCCGCGCCTCCTCCGCCGCCGTCACCTCCTCGCCGGGTCCCGCCTTCACCCCGCCGATGTCGATGATGGCAGCACCCTCTGACACCGCCTGTTCCACGCGCGTGAGCGCGGGCTCGTCGCGGAAGGTGGCTCCCTGGTCGTAGAAGGAGTCCGGGGTCCGGTTCACGATCGCCATGATCACCGGCTCGTGCGCGCCGAATTCACGCCTGCCCAGTCTGAGCATCGCCTGTGACCTCTCCTAGTACGTTCCCGGTATTCGGCCGCCTGCGGCCATGACTGCCAGATTCGCATGGCACGATCGGACCCTGCCGCATTGGGCTGAGGCACCGCCCATCGGTCCGATCCACCCGATCCACCCGATCCACCGGTCCGCACGATGCACCTGCTTCTTCCGATCCATCCGAAATCCATGGGGAACCAGCGATGTTGATGTTCTTGTTCCTGGTCGTCGCGCTCGCCGTCGTGGTCGCCGCGGTGACGCTGGCCGTGGTGGGCGGCGGCGAGAACGCCGTCCTGCCGGAGGCCGCGCCCGAGCGGCTCGAGGACCCGCTGCCGCTCGACCGTCCGGTCGACCGCGGCGACGTCGAGTCCCTCCGCTTCCCGGTCGCCGCCCGTGGCTACCGCATGTCGGACGTCGACGACGCGCTCACCCGCCTCGGTGCCGAACTCGCCGAGCGGGACGCCCGTATCGCCGACCTGGAGTCCGCGCTGTCCGGCGCCCAGGCCGCGTCGCGGGTCGCCATGGACAAGCCGGCCCAGGGGAGCGAGCAGTGAGCGCCGGGCCCGGCGAGGCCCTCGCCGGGCCCGACGGCGCTCTGCGCTGCCCCTGGGCGCTCTCCACGGAGGACTACGTCGCGTACCACGACGAGGAGTGGGGGCGTCCGGTCCACGGCGACGAGGCCCTCTTCGAACGGCTCTCCCTGGAGGCCTTCCAGTCCGGCCTCTCGTGGATCACCATCCTGCGCCGCCGGCCGGGCTTCCGTACCGCCTTCGCCGGCTTCAGGATCGCCTCCGTCGCGGTCTTCACGGACGCCGACCGCGAACGGCTCCTCGCCGACGCCGGCATCATCCGCAACCGCGCGAAGATCGACGCGACGATCGCCAACGCGCGCGTGCTCGCGGACTGGGCCCCCGGGGAACTGGACGAGCTGATCTGGTCCCACGCCCCGGACCCGGCCACCCGCCCCGTCCCCAAGACCCTCGCCGACGTCCCCGCGGTCACCCCTGAGTCCACGGCCCTCTCGAAGGCCCTGAAGAAGCGGGGCCTGCGTTTCGTGGGCCCGACGACGGCATATGCCTTGATGCAGGCGTGCGGACTGGTCGACGACCACTTGGCGACGTGCGTCGCGAGAAGCGCCCCTTAAGGGGCGCGGGGAACTGCGCGACCAGCCCCCACCGGACCCGCAGCTCCCAACTCACCGCCCCAAGTACTTCGGCTTCTCCTTGTTGACGAACGCCTGCACCGCGATCGCGTGGTCCTCCGACGCGCCCGCGCGTGCCTGGAGTTCGTCCTCCTTCTCCAGGGTCTCCTCCAAGGAGTGGGAGAAGCCGTAGGCCACGGCCTCCTTGAGGGCCGCGTACGCCACTGTCGGGCCGTCGGCCAGGGCGCGTGCCGTCTTCTCGGCCTCGGCCCGCAGGTCCGCCGAGGGGACGACCCGGTTCGCGATACCCAGCTCGTACGCCTCCTGCGCCTTGATGCTGCGCGGGAACAGAAGCAGGTCCGCGGCGCGCCCGGGGCCGACCACGCGCGGGAGCGTCCAGGAGACGCCCGAGTCGGCGGTCAGCGCCACGCCCGCGAACGACGTGTTGAAGGCCGCCGTGTCCGCGACGACCCGGTAGTCGGCGGCGAGCGCGAAACCGAAGCCGGCCCCGGCCGCGACGCCGTTCACGCCCGCCACCACCGGCTTGGGCATGCCCGTCAGAGCCCGCACGATGGGGTTGTAGTGCTCGCGGACCGTCGTCATGGTCTGACCCGTGCCGGCCTCGCGATCGGCCGCCAGAAGCCCGATGTGCTCCTTGAGGTCCTGGCCCACACAGAATGCCCGGTCCCCGGCCGCGGTCAGCAGCACCGCCCGTACGGCGCCGTCCGTGGCCGCCGCCTGGACCGCCTCCCGGAGTGCGACCTTGGTCGCGATGCTCAGCGCGTTCATCGCCTCGGGGCGGTTCAGCGTGATCGTCGCCAGTCCGTCGTGCACCTCGTAGAGCACGGTGTCGGCCATGGGGGTCCCCTCCGGTGGGTGTCGCGGCTCGGTCGTCGCAGGACAGCATGGCGGAGATCGCGGTCTCAGGAGAGGGCCGGTCATGTGACCTGCGTCAAAGAATTCCCGTCCGTCCGGCGTCGGCGCGAGTCCGCGCGGCGGCGAAGTATCGCAGCCACATCGGCGAATTGAGTGGTTTTGATCGCGCGCGTTGCCCAAGCGATGCCGACTGATGTTGGTCATAGGGTCCTGAGATGCGGGATAATGGCTTGGAAGCAATGTGTTCGATGCCGGTGACGTTCGTCCCATGAGGGGATGGGCGTGCCCTCCTAAGGGGCCGTCGGCGACGATGAGCTGGTTTCAGGAAGGGGAACGAGCATGGCGGCCATGAAGCCGCGGACGGGCGATGGCCCGCTCGAGGTGACAAAGGAGGGGCGGGGCATCGTCATGCGCGTTCCGCTCGAAGGCGGCGGTCGACTCGTCGTCGAGCTGACCCCTGACGAGGCCGACGCGCTGGGCGATGCCCTCAAGAAGGTCGTCGGCTGACGCGCGGACGCGTCCATACCCTTTCAGCTGCCCCGGCACCGTGAACACACGGTGCCGGGGCACTGTTCTGTCCCGGCCGCTGACCTGGAATCCGCTCTCAGCGCTTGACCGCGCACAGCAGACCGTCGCCCACGGGCAGCAGGGACGACACCAGCTCCTGGCTCTCGCGCACCGCGCGCAGCAGCTCCCGCAGCCGTATGACCTCGGTGGGCTGGGGCCCCGAATCGACCGTCCTGCCGTTGGCGAAGACGCCCTCGAAGACCACCAGGCCACCCGTACGGAGCAGACGCAACGATTCAGCTAGGTAGTCGAGGCTCTCCAGCCGGTCGCCGTCGCAGAACACGAGGTCGTAGCCGGCGTCCGCGAGCCGGGGCAGCACGTCCAGGGCGCGGCCCGGGATGAAGCGGGCGCGGTTGCTGGCGAAGCCGGACGCACGGAAGGCCTGGCGCGCGAACTGCTGGTGCTCGGGCTCGGGGTCGACCGTCGTCAGGACCCCGTCCGCGCGCATGCCCTGCAGGAGGTACATGCCCGAGACGCCCGTCCCGGTCCCGATCTCCGCCACCGACTTCGCGTCCACGGAGGCGGCCAGCAGCCGTAGCGCGGCGCCCGTGCTGGGCGCCACCGAGCGCAGCCCTGCCTCGCGGGCCCGGTCACGGGCCCAGCGCAGTGCTTCGTCCTCGGCGACAAAGGCGTCGGCGAACGCCCAGCTCGTCTGCCGGTTGCCGGTAATGACCCTCTCCTGTCCCCGCAGTTGCCTGGGCGTGACTGTATCCGTTGCTGCCGGGAACCCGCAGATGGGACCGGGCGTTTAGAGGGGTGCGGGACGAGGTGGGACAGACAGGCTGAGGACCAGGGGGACAAGCGGATGGACCAGCACACCGAGAAGGCTGAGAACGCAGGGTACGCAGAGGACGCGGGACAGGTGCTCACGCGGCCCGCCGAGCCGTATCAGCACAGATCAATTTCTCGTAAAACCGCTTATCCGGAGCTAACGGGCGAGGTGGCTATGGTAGGGGCTCCACTGGTCACCACCAGAGCCGACAGGGGAGGTGCGGCTGCACCTGTGGATCGGGGAGGAGCGCTCCGGCGTCTTCTCGGATCAGCGGGCAGGCCGAAATCCGTGAACAACACTGCTGCTGACCCCAGCCACGCCGCTGACCGAGCCCAGACCGCGACCTTCTCCACCGACGCGGACGGGCAGGCGTGGACTCCGCCCACGTGGGAGGAGATCGTCAGCACGCACAGCGGCCGTGTCTACCGCCTGGCATACCGCCTCACAGGCAACCAGCACGACGCCGAGGACCTCACACAGGAGGTCTTCGTCCGCGTCTTCCGCTCGCTGTCGACGTACACGCCCGGCACCTTCGAGGGCTGGCTGCACCGCATCACCACCAACCTCTTCCTGGACATGGTCCGCCGCAAGCAGCGCATCCGTTTCGACGCCCTCGGCGACGACGCGGCCGAGCGCCTGCCCAGCCGTGAGCCGTCCCCGCAGCAGGTCTTCAACGACGCGCACTTCGACGCGGACGTCCAGCAGGCGCTGGACACCCTCGCGCCCGAGTTCCGCGCCGCCGTCGTCCTGTGCGACATCGAGGGACTGTCGTACGAGGAGATCGCCGCGACTCTCGGCGTGAAGCTCGGCACCGTCCGCTCCCGTATCCACCGAGGCCGCTCCCAGCTCCGCAAGGCCCTCGCGCACCGCTCTCCGGAGGCCCGTGCCGAGCGCCGCTTCGCGGTGCCACGGGTGGCCGCGCTGGGAGGAGGGGGCGCGAGCGCGTGAGTGGATCGCGGCCGTACTCTGCCGAGCGTCGTCTGGCAGAGCAGCATCTGGGAGACCGCCTCTCCGCCCTTGTGGACGGAGAACTCGGTCATGAGACGCGTGAACGCGTCCTGGCGCATCTGGCCACCTGTCCGAAGTGCAAGTCGGAGGCCGACGCACAGCGCCGTCTGAAGAACGTCTTCGCGGAGATGGCCCCGCCACCTCCGTCCGAGAGCTTCCTGGCCCGCCTCCAGGGCCTGCCCGGCGGAGGTGATTCCGACTCCGGCGGCTCACCGCTGGGCGGGGGAGGGTTCACCGACGGGCTTTCCGCGTTCCCCGGGGGTCCAGGAGCCGGCTCAGGAGTCTTCGGGGTGAGAGGCGAAGGGTTCGGGTACGTCCCGGCCCGGCCGCACACCTCCGTCCTCCCGTCGTCCGCCCCCGGCCGGGGTTTCCGTATCCATGACGTCGGCCGTCACGACGCCGACCGCTCGTCCTCGCGCGGCCTGCGGTTCGCGTTCGCCGCCGCCGGTGCGGTGTCGCTGGCCGCGATCGCGCTGGGCGGGGTGTCGACGGGCGTTCCCGGTGACACGACAGAGGCCCGAGGCACCTCCGGGGGCAGCAATGTGACGCCGATGCGTCCGCAGGGCGGGGGAGCCGCGACGGCTCCCGACAGCCAGCGGCGCCGCTCGGTCGGTCCGCTGCTCTCGCAGGGGTTCGGGCAGGGGACGTTCGGGCAGGCGCCCGTGGCGTCGACAGGGGCGTCCGCGCCGCTGCTGCCCGGCGTGCCGGCACCGGCCTCCGGGGGCCGGGAGCGCGAGGCCATGCATCCGCTGACCACGCCCGTCGTGGCCGCCGCCGCGGTGCTGTCCCCGCTGATACGCCCGCTGGAGGCCCCGCAGGTCGCCCTGACCTCCTGGTCGACGGCGCCCGAGGTGGCCGTCCAGGGCCTGCTCATGGCACCGGCGCCCGACTCGTCCCCCTCACCGTCCCCTTCCTCCACGGACACCGTCCGCTGACCCCACGAACCTGGTTGAATCCGAGGTGCGGGCCGCACAACAGCGGGCCAGGTGTGGGGAGAGCATGAACGAGGGGAAGCCCGCGAAGGCCAAGTGGTGGAACCGGCCTCAGGGGGAGTCGGCGCCGCCGGGTCAGGAGGCGTCGGTTTCCGGCCAGGAGGTTCCGGCCGCCGAGGGGGGCTCGGCTTCCGAGCGGGATTCGACCTCCGAGCGGGGCTCGACCTCCGAGCGGGGTTTGGCCGCCGAGGCGCGGCTGTTCTCCGAGGAGGGTGTGGCTTCCGCAGAGGTTGTGGCGGGGGTCGCCGGTGACGGCGACTTCGAGTTGCCGCCGCCCGCGACGGTGCCTGGAGCGTCGGACGCGTCCGGAGCACCTGGGGTACCTGAAGCCGCGTCTGCCGCCCAGCGGGACCTTCCGCCCGGACCGCCGCAGCCCCTCCACGACCCCGATCCCTACAGCACCCCGCCCTACGGCCATCCCGGCCCCTGGGCGCCCGCTCCGCCGGTCCAGCACCCCGCGATGACCCCGGCGCACGGCACGGCCGTACCGGGGCCGCTGACGCCCCCGGGGCTGTCCGAGGTACCGGAAGACGTGTCCGACGTACCCGAGGCTCCTGCCGCGCCTCCCGCCCCTCCCGAGACCGGCTCCGGACCCAACCCCTGGCAGCGCTACGACCCTTGGTCGGCCTCGCCCCTACAGTCCCTCCAGCCTCTCCAGCAGAACGGAGCCGCGTCCGCCGATGCCCGGCCCGGGGCGCGGAAGCGTGGGCTGGTGGTCGGGGCCGTGCTGATCGCGCTGCTCTCCGGAGGTGTCGGGGGCGCCGTCGGGTCGTATCTGGAGCGGCACGGCGGGGACGGTGAGCGGATCCAGCTGCCGCAGGCCGCGAGCGACGAGGCCGTCGGGCGGGCCCCGGACAGCGTGGCCGGGATCGCCGCGCGTGCGCTGCCCAGCGTGGTGACCCTGCATGTGCGCGGCGACGAGGCCGAGGGCACCGGCACCGGGTTCGTGCTCGACGGCCGGGGACACATCCTCACCAACAACCACGTCGTCGAACCCGCCGGTGCCGACGGCGCGATAACCGTGACCTTCAGCGGCGGCGAGACCGCCGAGGCCGAGGTCGTCGGACGGGACAGCGGATACGACCTGGCCGTCGTCAAGGTGAGCGACGTCGACGGGCTCCAGCCGGTGGTCCTCGGGAACTCCGACAACGTGGTGGTGGGCGACCCCGTCGTCGCCATCGGAGCCCCCTTCGACCTCGCCAACACCGTCACCTCCGGCATCATCAGCGCCAAGGAACGGCCCATCACCGCCGGGGGCGGGAGCGGGGACGGCAGCGACGTGTCGTACGTCGACGCGCTGCAGACCGACGCGCCCATCAACCCGGGCAACTCCGGCGGGCCGCTGCTCGACGCCCGAGCCAGGGTCGTCGGGATCAACTCCGCGATCCGCTCCGCCGACAGCGCCTCGGGGCTGGACGGCGCACAGTCCGGGTCGATCGGGCTCGGCTTCGCCATACCCATCAACCAGGGCAAACGCGTCGCCGAGGAACTGATCAACACCGGGAAGGCGACCCACCCCGTCATCGGCGTCACCCTTGACATGGACTACTCCGGCGACGGAGCGCGCGTCGGCACCGAGGGCAACGACGGCGGGCCCGCGGTCACCACCGGCGGCCCCGGCGACCGGGCGGGCCTGGGGGCCGGCGACATCATCACCGAGGTCGACGGGCGGCGCGTCCACTCCGGCGAGGAACTGATCGTCAAGATCCGCGCCCACCGCCCCGGCGACCGGCTGGAACTGTCCCTGGTGCGCGGCGGCAGGGAACGGACGATCTCCCTCGTCCTCGGCTCGTCTGCCGGCAACTGACAGAAACGTCACAGGTGGCGGGCCCGCACCGCCTCCGACTAGGCAAACATCGCGGAAAACCGGTCGCGTACACGCACTCTTCGGCCCCCGGACGGTACCGGTGGGACAGGATGGCCGGGTACCGTGGAACCGGCCCGGACCACGGAAGACCGCGAAGACCGCACGGACCACCGAGGGCCGAGGACCGAGGACTCGCAAGGAGCTTCAGGTGTTCAATGACATAGGACCGCTCGAGCTGGTGACGCTCGTGCTCCTCGCTGTGCTCGTCTTCGGTCCGGAGAAGCTTCCGAAGATGATCCAGGACGTCACGCGCACCATCCGCAAGATCCGGGAGTTCTCGGAGGGCGCGAAGCAGGACATCCGCCAGGAACTGGGCCCGGAGTTCAAGGACTTCGAGTTCGAGGACCTGAACCCCAAGACGTTCATCCGCAAGCAGCTGGACAACGACGAGCTGGGGCTCAAGGAGATCCGCAACGGCTTCGACCTGAAGAAGGAGATGGCCGAGGTCACGGACGCGGTTCACGGCCGCGACGCCGACTCGTCCTCCTCTTCGGCGTCCTCCTCCGGTACTTCCGGCGGCACCGTCGACATGACGAAGAAGCCCGAGGCGGACGAGCGCCCGCCCTACGACGCGGACGCCACCTGACCGTCGTACTCCTGCGTGCACATGTCCGTGTGCGCGTGACGTGATTCATACTCCGACTGGGCCTCGGACGGCCCGATCCGGACGTCTGCGCGGCCTACGCGCCGGGCGCTTTCCCTGCTGCTCGGAGCGGTGTGGCTATGCTGCCGAGTTGTTGTGGGACCGGACGAGTACGCCCGAAGGGGGGCGGGCCGTCCGGGCCGACGAGAACGAGGAGGCGTCCGGGTACATGGAGACGACAAGTCGGGTGGGCGCACAGGCGCCGGCCGCGGAGGGCGGACAACAGGTCCCCTCCGCCCGGCGCACGGTTGACGGCTATCTGCTGGCGCCCTTCCCTTGGTATGGCCTCGACGAGGCCTTCACGGGACCGCGCTGGCTGATGCAGGTGGGTACGGCGGCCGACGGTGCCGTCGAGCACGGTTCGATCGGGCACGGCGACGAACCCTCCGTACGGCACGAGGCCATGGGGGAGGACAAGGAGCGGTTCGCGGTGGTCGTCACCGTGGCCGCGAACCCCGTACGGCGCAGTGCGGACGGGACGGGGCTGCTGGAGGCCACCTCGGTGTCGTCGGCGGCCTGGCTGGCCGGGGTGGGGCTGCTGTCCTTCACCTGGCCCGGGCAGATGGACCACACCCTGCGGGACGACTGGCTCGACCAGCAGACCGAGACGGCGTGGGTCCTCGCGGACGATCTCGGCGGGTCCGACTGGTCCACGTTGTCCCTGCCGGTGGACGGGGTGCCTACGCCGTTCCACTACCGGGAGTCCGAGTTCGGGTGGGTGCTGGCCGGGTCGACTCAGGAGGGGGTGCACGTGGGGGCGTATGGGCGGGGGATGAGTGCGTACGGTCTTGGCTTCGCCGTGATCAAGGATATTGGCGTGTACGCGTGAGGTTTTGGGGCGCCGTTTGTTTGCGGCGCCCCTTCGCTGTGGGGGTTCAGGTGCGTGGCGACTGCGGGCCCGGTGGGGGCTGATCGCGCAGTTCCCCGCGCCCCTAAAAGCCAAAAGCCACCCCCCCGCTCGCCCCCCGTTAGAACTTGTTCCGTGGGGTGATGCCCAGCGACATGCCCGACAGGCCCCGCTGCCTGCCTCCCAGCTTGCCTGCGATGGCGCGGAGGGCCGCGCCCGCCGCGGAGTCCGGGTCGGACAGGACGACCGGTGTGCCGTCGTCGCCGCCCTCTCGGAGGCGGACGTCGATGGGGATGGAGCCGAGGACCGGGACCGTTGCCCCGGTGGTGCGGGTGAGGCCGTCGGCGACGGTCTGGCCGCCGCCCGTGCCGAAGACGTCGACCATCTCGCCGCAGTGCGGGCAGGGCAGGCCGGCCATGTTCTCGACCACGCCGACGATCTTCTGGTGGGTCTGGACGGCGATGGCGCCCGCGCGCTCGGCCACCTCGGCCGCCGCCTGCTGGGGCGTCGTCACGACGAGGATCTCGGCGTTCGGGACCAGCTGGGCGACGGAGATGGCGATGTCGCCCGTGCCCGGCGGGAGGTCCAGGAGCAGGACGTCCAGGTCGCCCCAGTACACGTCCGCCAGGAACTGCTGGAGGGCCCTGTGGAGCATCGGGCCGCGCCAGACGACCGGGGCGTTGCCCGGGGTGAACATACCGATGGAGATGACCTTCACGCCGTGCGAGGACGGCGGCATGATCATGTTCTCGACCTGGGTCGGACGGCCCTCCACGCCCAGCATGCGCGGCACGCTGTGGCCGTAGATGTCCGCGTCGACCACGCCGACCTTGAGGCCGTCGGCCGCCATCGCCGCCGCCAGGTTGACGGTGACCGACGACTTGCCGACACCGCCCTTGCCGGACGCGACCGCGTACACACGCGTGAGGGAGCCCGGCTTGGCGAAGGGGACCTCGCGCTCGGCCTGGCCGCCGCGCAGGGCGGACGCCAGATCCTTGCGCTGGTTGTCGCTCATGACGTCCAGTTCGACGTCGACGCGCGTGACACCCTCGACCCGCGAGACCGCCTCCGTCACGTTCTTCGTGATCGTGTCGCGCATCGGGCAGCCGGAGACCGTCAGGTACACCGCGACCGCGACCGCCCCGTCCGCGCCGACGACCACCGACTTCACCATCCCCAGTTCGGTGATGGGTCGCTGGATCTCGGGGTCGTTCACCGTCGCCAGTGCTTCACGCACCGCGTCTTCCGTAGCCATAACCACGATGGTACGGCGCCGCACACGGCCCCCGGGAAGCCCGTCACCGGTCTTCTACGTCACGCCCCCGCGGCCGTTCTGCCGGGAATATGCCGGGTCCGCCGGGATGGCGGTCGGGACGGTGCTTGGGATGCCCGTCCGCGTACCGCTCTTCGTACCGTTCCTCCAGCTCCTTGACCAGGTCATGAAGCTCGGAGCGGATCCAGTCCCGGGTCGCGACCTCGCCGAGCCCGGCGCGCAGCGAGGCGATCTCGCGGGTCAGGTACTCGGTGTCGGCGATCGACCGCTCGTTCTGCTTGCGGTCCTGTTCGAGGTTGACGCGGTCACGGTCGTCCTGCCGGTTCTGCGCGAGCAGGATCAGCGGGGCCGCGTAGGACGCCTGGAGGGACAGCATCAGCGTCAGGAAGATGAACGGGTAGTGGTCGAAGCGCAGGTCACGCGGGGCGCTCACGTTCCACAGCACCCACAGGATGATGACGACCGTCATCCAGACGATGAACCGCCCGGTGCCGAGGAATCGCGCGATGCGTTCGGACAGCCGTCCGAAGGCCTCGGGGTCGTACTCGGGCAGCAGCCGGCGGCGAGGGGCGCGCGGCTGGTCGAGCCGGACCCGGGAGCGCCCGGTCGCGGTGGCACCGGTGGCCGCGCGCTCGCGCGTACCGGACTCGCGCTCAGGAGTCATGGGCACCGTCCTCCCCGGCCGAGGGAACGGCTTCGTCGAGGTGGAACTCCGTCTCCCGCCAGTCCTCGGGCAGCATGTGGTCGAGTACGTCGTCCACGGTCACCGCGCCGAGCAGCGACCCGCTCTCGTCGACCACCGGCGCCGCCACCATGTCGTACGTCGCGAAGAACCCGGCGACGACCGGCAGTTCGGCGTCCGGGGAGAGCGGCTGCAGGTCGTCGTCGACGAGCGAGCCGACCAGGGTGTACGGGGGGTCGCGCAGCAGCCGCTGGAAGTGGACCGCGCCCAGGTACTTGCCGGTCGGCGTCTCGTCCGGCGGGCGGCACACGTACACCTGGGCGGCGAGCGCGGGGGAGAGGTCGGGTTCGCGGATCCGGGCCAGCGCGTCGGCGACGGTCGCGTCAGGGCGCAGCACGATCGGCTCGGTCGTCATCAGCCCGCCCGCCGTGTCCTCGCGGTACGCCATCAGCCGGCGCATGTCGGCCGCGTCGGAGGGCTGCATCAGGCTCAGTAGGCGCTCCTGGTCGTCCTCGGGCAGCTCGCCGAGCAGGTCGGCGGCGTCGTCGGGGTCCATCGCCTCCAGGACGTCGGCGGCGCGCTCCTCCTTGAGCTTGCCGAGGATCTCGATCTGGTCGTCCTCGGGCAGCTCTTCGAGTACGTCGGCCAGCCGGTCGTCGTCGAGGGCGGCGGCCACCTCGGCGCGCCGTTTCGGCGACAGGTGGTGCAGGACGTTGGCGAGGTCGGCGGGGCGCAGCTGCTCGAAGGTGGCGAGGAGGCTCTCGGCGCCCTGTCCGTCCTCCTCCAGGGAGAACCCGGTGACGGCGGACCAGTCGACGGTCAGCGTCTCGCCGGTGTTGCGCCGGAAGGCTCCGCCGCGGCCCTTCTTCCGTACGAAGACCCGCTCGATCTCCCAGTCCCGGCGGGCCGGCAGCTGTCGTACCGCCACATCCAGGACGGTGACCTCCTCGCCGGTCTCGTTGAGGGTGACCCGCCGGTCGAGGAGCTCGCCGAGGACGAGCCGTTCGGTGGGGCGCTGTTCGAAGCGCCGGACGTTCAGCACGCCCGTCGTGATGACCTGTCCTGACTCGATGCCGGTGACGCGGGTCATGGGCATGAAGACGCGGCGCCGGGTGGTGAGTTCGACGACGAGGCCGAGCAGCCGGGGCGGGCGGTGGCTGACGCGCAGCATGGCGACGAGGTCGCGCACCCGGCCCACCTGGTCGCCGTTCGGGTCGAAGACGGCCGTACCGGCGAGGTGCGAGACGAAGACACGGGCAGAGGCCGCCGCCATACCGTGCCTCCTGTCTCGGTGTGCGCTGCGGGAAGCGCGTCGGACTGTGTCCCCAGGTATCCGAATTGCCTGCTCGGATGCGCTTCAGGCTAGCCCGTCCGGTTCGGGTCCGCCCTGGTGGGGGGTCCGGACGGACTGGCTCCGCCGGGCCCCGACAGCACCGGTACGCTGCCGTCCACACCCCTCAGGACACCCGTACGAGAGGCAGCCCCACCTGTGTCTGCGATTCCCCGTGGCCGTACCCGCAGCGCCGGACTGGTGGGCGCGATGTGCGCCCTGGTCGTGACGGGGACAGGACTCACGGGATGCAGCTCGGATCCGGACGAGGGCACCAACGGGGTCGGCAAGCTGCCCGCCGACACCATCCAGACGAAGACCCGTACGGCAGCCGAGTCCGCCGACGCCGTACGGCTCTCCGGAACCGTGGTGACCAACGGCACGACGTACACCCTGGACATGCGTCTCAAGGACGACGGCGGCACCGGCTCGGTCACCTCGAAGGGGGCGACGTTCCGGCTGCTGCGGGTCGGGGAGCACCTGTTCCTGAAGGCCGACGCCGCGTTCTGGAGCCACGAGGACAGCGGCAAGGGCGAGGACAGCAAGGCGGACGCGGCGGCCGCCGAGAAGCTCGGGGGCCTGTTCGTGAAGGTGCCCACGGGCGACCCCTCGTACAAGAAGTTCAGCGGCTTCACCGACAAGGACGTCCTCCTGGACGGCCTCCTCACCCTCCACGGCAGCCTCGCGACGGACGGCCACCACAAGCAGTCGGGCATCCGCACCATCCGCATCACCGGCGACGAGGGCTCAGGCGGCACCCTGGACGTCTCCCTGGAGGGCTCCCCGTACCCCTTGCGCCTGGTCCGCGCGGGAGGCGCCGGAACCCTCCTCCTGAGCGACTGGGGCAAGGACTTCGCCCTGGAGGAACCGAAGAAGAACGAGACGGTGGACTACGGGCAGCAGTTGCCGTCGTCCTGAGGGGGTTTGGGGGCTGCGCCCCCAAAGGGGCGCGGGGAACTGCGCGACCAGCCCCCACCGGCCGGCAGGCGAACGAACTACCTACCCCGCCGCTTCCGGAACAGCAGCCGCGGCAACCCCGCAGGGATCGGCTCCCGAGTCGTCGCAGGCGTAGGCAGCGGCGGCGCGGCCAACGACCCCTCCGGCAGAGGGCGCGTGCCCCCCGCGCGCGGAACCAACCGCACCACCCGACATTCCCGCGCCCACCGCAAAGTCATCCCCTCACCGTCGGGCGCGTTCAACCGCTTCCCCTTCAGCTCCGCGACAGCGGCCTCCCACTCGGGGGAGTCAGGCGCCAGCTCCACGACCGTCGCCGACCAGGTGACGAGCCGCCCGCCCTTGTCCTTGCTGCGGACGGTGACCTCCGCCTCCGCCCCCTCGGTGAGCCCCGGCAGCGGCTGCTCACCGGGCCCGTCGCCGACCAGGACGGCCCCACCCTCGTGCCAGACGTGCCACATCGCCCGGGCCGGGATGCCGTGGCCCCCGACGTGCAGCGCGGGCACGCCGTTGCCCTTGACCCAGATGAGCCCGGACTTCTTGGTGGCCTCCTCGACGAGGGCCCGGTCGAGCAGAGTGTCAGTCATGGGCAGAGCGTAACGACGAAGCCCGCCGCCACCAGCCCCCGTCACAGCCAGCCGTTCCGCTTCAGCGTGCGGTGGATGCCGAAGCAGAGGCCCACCATGACCGTCATGACGACGGGGTAGCCGAACTTCCAGTGCAGCTCGGGCATGTAGTCGAAGTTCATGCCGTAGACCCCGCACACCATCGTCGGTACGGCGATGATCGCGGCCCAGGACGTGATCTTCCGCATGTCCTCGTTCTGCGCGACGGACGCCTGTGCGAGGTTGGCCTGGAGGATCGAGTTGAGCAGCTCGTCGAAGCCGATCACCTGCTCCTGGACCCGGGCCAGGTGGTCGGCGACATCGCGGAAGTACTTCTGGATGTCGGGGTCGATCAGCCGCATCGGGCGCTCGCTCAGCAGCTGCATGGGCCGCAGCAGCGGCGAGACGGCCCGCTTGAACTCCAGGACCTCCCGCTTGAGCTGGTAGATCCGGCCGGCGTCGGTACCGCGCGGGGTGCCCTTGCGGCCCGGCGAGAACACCTCCGTCTCGACCTCGTCGATGTCGTCCTGCATGGCGTCCGCGACCGCGACATAGCCGTCCACGACATGGTCGGCGATGGCGTGCAGCACGGCTGAGGGGCCCTTGGCGAGCAGCTCGGGGTCGTCCTGGAGACGGTGGCGCAGCGCGCGCAGGGAGCCCTGGCCGCCGTGCCGGACGGTGATGATGAAATCCCGTCCGGTGAAGCACATCACCTCGCCGGTCTCCACGACCTCGCTGTTCGCGGTGAGTTCGGCGTGGTCGACGTAGTGGATGGTCTTGAAGACGGTGAAGAGCGTGTCGTCGTACCGCTCCAGCTTGGGCCGCTGGTGGGCCTGGATCGCGTCCTCGACGGCGAGCGGGTGGAGCCCGAACTCGCTGGCGATACCGGAGAATTCGGCCTCCGTCGGCTCGTGCAGCCCGATCCACACGAAGCCGCCGTCACGGCGCACCTTGCGCATCGCCTCGTGCGGCGTCGGCGTCTTCGAGGTGCTCGGGTTGTCGACCCGGGCGCCGTCGCGGTAGACGGCGCAGTCGACGACGGCCGAGGGCGTCGAGGGGTCGCGGGTGGTGTCGTAGCTGCCGCCGTCCTTGCGCAGGGAGGGACGGGACGGGCGGACCGCGGCACGCAGGTTGTGGATCATCGACATTGGCAGGCTCCTTCGCGACACGCAACGAAAGACCGCCGTCAACGGTTGGAACTGCCCGGAATGGGGACGTCCTGACTGAGGATGTTTGGCACGTCCACAAAGCGGGGAGCACCGCACCGTCGCGGTGGTGAGCTTCGCTACTGATTCAGAACTGACTCAGATCACATGGATCGGGCAAAACGAAACCAAGTGCTCTTCCGCGATGACGCGAATGCGAGAGGTGACAGCCCAGCGGTAACAGCCGGAGCAACTACATCAGCGGGCGGAAGAGCGGGTGCTACTGCACGGATGACTTCGATCCATTGCAGCCCCACCTCCTCCGGCCGGTCCCTCGTGAGGGACGATCATTCCCCTTCAAGGGGAGCCCCCTAAGGGGAACTTCGTAGGTGTCGGGACTTGATCGCGACTCCCCCAGTGCCTTAAAGGCCTGGGTGGTACCCCCATCTGCGTGCTGCCCGGACTCGGCCTAGGGTAACAGCCGACGGAACTGTCAAGGTGCGCGTTTGCCCGCAACTGACGAGTTCTATGCTCGCCGCATGGCTGATGTTCTTCCTCTGGTCGAGGCCCGGTTGCGTACGACGCTGGGCGAACCGGACGCGCGCGCCGCGGTCACCTTCCTCGGTACGGATCGTGTCGAGGTGCTGCGTTTCCAGGGCCAGGACCGGGACGGGGGGGACGGGGAGATCGTCCGCTACGCCACGCTCGGCATGTCCGCGCAGCCGATGGCGGACCCCACGGCGGTCCTCGCCGACCCGGTGAAGGGCCCGCGCGCCGAACTGGTCATCTCCGTCCGGGCCGGCCTCGCCGACACCGACAAGGTGCTGCGCCCGCTCGCCGTCCTCGCCGCGTCCCCGCAGGTCGAGGGGGTGATCGTGGCCCCCGGTGCCTCGCTCGACGTCGGCGAGCCGCTGTGGCCCGGGGCGCCCTTCACCTCGGTCCTCGTCGCCGAGCCGGGCGGCCTGATCGAGGACCTGGAGCTGGACGAGCCCCTGGATCCCGTCCGCTTCCTGCCCCTGCTCCCGATGACCCCGAACGAGGCCGCCTGGAAACGCGTTCACGGCGCCCAGGCCCTCCAGGAACGCTGGCTCACAAACGGAACGGACCTACGGGACCCGTCCCGCAAGTCCGTCCCCCTGGACTGACCCTCACATCCGACTCCGGAGTGACGGACATCACCAACGGCCCCTTGGAAACCACCAGTTGGGCAACGCCCTGCCTTTAGCTTTTAGGGGCGCGGGGCTGTATCTATTTGCGGCTCCGCCGCGCGGGCGCGACAAGCCCCCACCGGCCTGCGGACAAACCACCGTGCTCAGCCAGCAAAGACGCCAACACCGTCCTCCGCAGCGTGCCGAACCTCCAGCTCCTCCACCTCGCGCGTCAGCGACTTCCTCCGCACAACAACCACCACCGCACCGAGCACAGCCGTAACCGCCGCCACCACGAACGGCATGTGCACGTCCGTCCACCCCTCGATCTTCGGCGCGAAGAACGGCGCCGCAGCCGCCGCGAACCACCGCACGAAGTTGTACCCCGCGCTCGCCACCGGCCGCGGCGCGTCCGATACCCCCAGCGCCAGCTCTGTGTACACCGTGTTGTTCACACCGATGAACGCACCGGACAGCACCGTGCAGACGACGGCAGTGGTGTGGCTGCCGTAGCCGAGGACCAGGACATCGACGGCGAGCAGCACCAGCGAGCCACCCAGCACCGTCAGCGATCCGAACCGCCGCTGCAACCGCGGGGCGACCAGCACCGAGGAGACGGCCAGCAGCACACCCCAGGCGAAGAACACGGCCCCTGACTTGTAGGGCGTCATGTCGAGCACGAACGGGGTGAAGGCCAGCACGGTGAAGAACGTGTAGTTGTAGAAGAAGGACGAGATCGCGGCCGAGGCCAGACCGCCGTGGCCGAGCGCCTTGACCGGGTCGAGCAGTGAGGTCTTCCGGGCGGGCTTCGGCTGCTCCTTCAGGAACACCGTGATGCACAGGAAGCCGATTGCCATCAGGAACGCGGTGCCGAAGAAGGGGTAGCGCCAGCTGGCGTTGCCGAGCAGCGCGCCCACCAGGGGGCCGCACGCCATCCCGAGGCCCAGGGCGGATTCGTACAGCAGGATCGCCGCCGCGCTGCCGCCGGCCGCCGCGCCGACGATGACCGCGAGGGCCGTCGAGACGAAGAGCGCGTTGCCGAGGCCCCAGCCCGCCCGGAAGCCGACCAGTTCGGCGACCGAGCCCGAGGTGCCGGCCAGACCCGCGAAGACCACGACGAACGCGAGGCCGAGCAGCAGGGTCTTGCGGCCGCCGATGCGGCTGGAGACGAAGCCGGTGACCAGCATGGCCACGGCGGTGATCAGGAAGTACGAGGTGAAGAGCAGGGAGACCTGGCCGGCCGTGGCGTCCAGGCCCTTGGCGATGGACGGCAGGATCGGGTCGACCAGCCCGATGCCCATGAAGGCGACGACGGACGCGCCGGCGGTCGCCCAGACGGCCTTCGGCTGCCGGAGGAGGCTTTCGGTGCCTCCCGTGCTGCTGTTCATGTCTGCTCCCCGGGAGATGGTTGGTGTATGCACATAGTAAGTTAGAGTTGCTAATTAATGCAAGCTACATCTAATTTCACCTGGTGGAAACGGTGGAAACGTGTCACTCCGGACGGGTGATCGTCCTTGACGGGAGGAAGGACGGGGAGGACCGTGGGGCCCTATGAGGGGCGAACCCAGTTGCCCGAAGTGTGGTGGCCGGGTCAGGGCTCCCGGACTCTTTGCCGACTCCTGGCAGTGTGATGCGCACGGGACGGTGCATCCGCTGCAGCCCGTGATCCCGCCCAGCGTCGAGGCCCTCAGTGTCGTCGTGCATCGCACGCAGGTTCCGGTGTGGATGCCGTGGCCGCTGCCGGTCGGCTGGCTCTTCACGGGCGTGGGCTGCGCGGGTGACGACAGAAGTGGTGGCCGTGCGACGGCGGTGGCCTGTTCGGGCCCCGGCCCGCTCGGGGGCATGGGTGAGCTGATCCTGGTCGCGGAGGAGCTCGGTGTCGGGCTCGGTGCGCGGTACGCGGGGATCGACGGGCCCGACCCGGGGCCGTACATGAACGTCGAGAAGCCGGCTGAGGCGAAGGTGTTGGCTGCGGGGCGGCCTACTCCGTTGTGGCATGTCACCGGTGGGCCCGATGATCGGGCGGTGTTCGCGGGGGAGGCGCTCGGGCTGTGGTTGTGGGCGGTTGTGTGGCCCGAGCAGTCGGGGTTGCTGATGTATGACGAGCTGGTGCTTACGGATTTGCGGGATGCGGGGGCTGAGGTGGAGTTGGTTCCCTGCGGGGCGTTGTCGCCTCGGTTGCTTCAGCCTTAGCGCTCTGCTGGGTTCGGGGTGCCTGGGTTCGTTGTTGCGTGCGGGCCGGTGGGGGCTTGTCGCGCAGTTCCCCGCGCCCCTAAAAGGCGGCCAGTTATGCTGAGGCGTCCCCCTTGGCACCGTCACTTGCTGGAGTTCGCACCGTGCGCATCGATCTGCACTGCCACTCCACTGCGTCCGACGGTACGGACACGCCTGCCGAGTTGGTGCGTAACGCTGGTGCTGCCGGGCTGGACGTCGTCGCGCTGACCGATCACGACACGACCCGGGGATACGCCGAGGCGATCGCCGCGCTGCCCGCCGGGCTCACGCTGGTGACCGGGGCCGAGCTGTCCTGTCGGCTCGACGGGATCAGCATGCACATGTTGGCCTACCTGTTCGATCCCGAGGAGCCCGCGCTGTTCGCCGAGCGGGAGCTGGTGCGGGACGACCGGGTGCCGCGTGCCCAGGGCATGGTGGCCAAGCTCCAGGAGCTGGGTGTGCCCATCACCTGGGAGCAGGTCCTGCGGATCGCCGGTGACGGTTCCGTGGGCCGGCCGCATGTCGCGACGGCGCTGGTCGAGCTGGGCGTCGTACCCACCGTGAACGACGCCTTCACCGGGGACTGGCTGGCCGACGGCGCCCGGGCCTACGTACCGAAGCACGAGACCGACCCCTTCGAGGCGCTGCGGCTGATCAAGGGGGCCGGCGGCGTGGCCGTGTTCGCGCACCCGGCCGCGAGCAAGCGGGGACGGACGGTGCCGGAGTCCGCGATCGCGGAGCTGGCCGCCGCCGGGCTCGACGGCATCGAGGTCGACCACATGGACCACGAACCGGCGACCCGCGCGCGGCTGCGCGGCCTCGCGGCGGAGCTGGGGCTGCTGGCCACCGGCTCCTCCGACTACCACGGCAGCCGGAAGACCTGTGTGCTCGGGGAGTACACGACGGACCCCGAGGTGTACGGGGAGATCACTCGGCGGGCCACCGGGGCGTTCCCGGTGCCGGGGACCGGCGGAGTGTGACGGTCGTCCGCGCCCCCCTTCCCCGTACCTACGCAAGGCTCCCTCACCCATGTTCGACGTCGCTGTCTTCGGCTCGCTCTTCCTCACCCTCTTCGTGATCATGGATCCCCCTGGGATCACCCCGATCTTTCTCGCGCTCACCCCGGGCGCCCGGCCCGCGTGCAGAAGCGGATGGCGTTCCAGGCCGTCTGTGTGGCCGGTGGTGTGATCACCGTGTTCGGGCTGCTCGGGCATCGGATCCTGGACTATCTGCATGTCTCCGTGCCCGCCCTGATGATCGCGGGCGGGCTGCTGCTCCTGCTGATCGCCCTCGACCTGCTCACCGGCAAGACGGACGAGCCCAAGCAGACCAAGGACGTGAACGTCGCCCTCGTACCGCTCGGCATGCCGTTGCTGGCCGGGCCCGGTGCGATCGTGTCGGTCATCCTGGCCGTGCAGAAGGCGGACGGTGTGGCCATGCAGGTGTCGGTGTGGGCGGCGATCCTGGCCGTCCATGTCGTGCTGTGGGTGGTGATGCGGTACTCGCTGCTGATCATCCGCGTCATCAAGGACGGGGGTGTGGTCCTGGTGACCCGGCTCGCGGGGATGATGCTCTCCGCGATCGCCGTGCAGCAGATCATCAACGGGGTCACCCAGGTGGTCCAGCAGAGCTGATACGCAGAACCCCCGTACGGCTTCGGTGCCGTACGGGGGTTCTGAAGTCTGCTCGTCGTCCGCGAGCGTCATCCGCGCAGGTCGCGCGTTATGAGGCCGAGGTCTCGGCCGGGCGGATCCAGAGGCGCTGCCCTATGGCGGCTGCTTGCTGCACGATCCGGTTGACGGAGGCGGCGTCCACGACCGTACTGTCGACGGGGGTGCCGTCGACGTCGTCAAGACGCATGATTTCGAAGCGCATGGGCTTCTCCCTTCGTCTGGTCATCCTCCTGAGGAGAACTACTTGGTTACGTAGTACTCAACTACGTGAGTGTTACGAACATTCCCTACGCTAAAGAAATTTTTCGAACGTCTAACTACCTCCGGGTAAAAGTCGCATAGACGGCATTCAGGAGACTGACCGGGACCGGTTGTGTTCGAAGCGTGACCGCCGAGACAATGGAGGTATATGAACAACGACGACCACGACGATCACGCGGAGCTGAGCGCCCGCCTCGACCGTACGAACGAGCTGCTCCATCGCATGCTCGCCGAGGTGGCGAAGACGCCCTCGACACATGCGATCTTCGTCGACGCCGGATATCTGTACGCGGCGGCGGGCCGGCTCGTCGCCGGGACCGAGGACCGCCGCAGCTACGAACTGGACGCGGAAGGTCTCATCGAGGCGCTCATCGACAAGGCCCGCACGATCTTCGCGGACAGCCGACTGCTGCGCGTCTACTGGTACGACGGTGCCCGGCGCCGCATCCACACCATCGAGCAGCAGTCGATCGCCGAACTTCCCGATGTGAAGGTGCGCCTGGGCAACCTCAACGCCAACAACCAGCAGAAGGGCGTCGACTCACTCATCCGGACCGACCTGGAGTCACTCGCCCGGCACCGCGCCATCAGCGACGCCGCCCTCATCGGCGGCGACGAGGACCTGGTGTCGGCGGTCGAGGCGGCACAGGGGTACGGGGCACGGGTCCACCTCTGGGGCATCGAGGCGCCCGAGGGCCGCAACCAGGCCGAGCCGCTGCTCTGGGAGGTCGACAGCCAGCGCACGTTCGACCTCGACTTCTTCAAGCCGTACGTCGCCCGGCGCACGGCCGCGTCCTACGAGGCGTCGGTCGGGACGCGGCCCACGCGCGAGGACGTACGGTTCGTCGGCGCGCAGATCGCGGCGAAGTGGCTGGCGGCGCGGGGGCGCGAGTCACTGGTCGAGCTGCTGCCCGGGCATCCGTATCTGCCCGGGTCCGTCGATCAGGACCTCCTGGTGGAGGCGGAGGGGCTGCTCCAGTACTCGCTGCGCGGACAGGCCGAGCTGAGACGGGCGCTGCGGGACGGGTTCTGGGAGCACCTTCAGACGCAGTACTGAGTCGCCTGCTGTCGGCTGATGGCTACTGACTGATGGTGTCCCAGAAATCGGCCAGGGCGCGGGCCGTCTCCAGCGGGCGGTCCGTGTTGGGGGAGTGCTCGGCGCCGTCGATGACGGTCCGGTGCGCGTGCAGTCGTACGGCCATGTCGTCGAGGAGCGGGATGGCCCAGGTGCCGTCCTCGGCGCCGGACAGCACATGGAAGGGCAGTGGTACGGCGGCGAGTTCCGCCACCCGGTCCGGCTCGGTGCACAACTGGCGCCCCGTGGCGACGAGTTGGGCCGGGCTGTTGCCCATCCAGCGGCGGCGCAGATCCTCGCGGTCGTCGAGCCCGGCGTCCACGGCGTCCACCGAGTCGAGGTCGCCGCCGCCCGCCTGTGGGTCGTCCATGGCCTGGATGGCCTCCCAGACCTCGGCCATGCTCATCACGGCGAGCGCGTCCCGGAGCAGTTTCGCGCGCTGCTGCTGGGGCCCGGAGATCTCGGCGGGGCCCGAGGAGATGAGGGTCAGGGAGACGAACGGGGTGTGGTCGAGGAGGACGGCGGCTCGGGCGATCTGGCCGCCGAGCGAGTGGCCGACGAGGTGCACGGGGGTGCCTACGGCTGCCGCCTGTGCGAGCACGTCCTGCGCCAACTCGCTCTGCGCGTACGCCGATTCGTCGTCGCGGGGGCCGGGGGACTCGAACTGGCCGCGGCCGTCGACGGCGACGGTGCGGTATCCGCGCGCGGCGAGTGGCTCGTGCGTCGAGATGAAGTCCTCCTTGCTGCCGGTGAACCCGGGCAGCAGCAGAACAGTCCCCTTCGGCTCGGCGCCGGCGGAGGCGTCGACGACGGCGAACTCGCCGCGCGCGGTACGCAGCGCGTAGGCACGGGCGCCGGGGGGCGGGTCGAAGGTCAGAGGCCTGCTCATGGGACGAGGTTATCCGGCGGGGGTGAGGGGGAGGACCCGCCCTTCTTGCACCGCTCCGAGATACCCCCTGCCCTCGTGCGCCGCTTTCCCGGCACCGAGGGCGGAGCCCCCTTGCCCCGTCTCTAC